>JBAZRU010000420.1:0-6498 GCA_041662805.1 Candidatus Hydrogenedentales bacterium
GAAGAGACTCCGTCCGACGATCTCGCTTGTTACGGACTCGGGTACGCGTATTTGCGGCAAGGGCTGTTGGATAAAGCGGAAGACGCCTTTGGGCGAGTCAAGGAAGCATCGCTGAGCCTGGAAGGTCTGGCTGCCGTCGCATGCGAGCAGGCCGAAGGCAATGCAGCCCGAACGCAGATAGTCGACGCGCTCGGAAAGGCGAAGACGGCGTACCTTCAAACGCTGCTCGGCTCCTTGGATGTCAACGCGACCCAGTATCAACAGGCTGCGGAGACGCTACAAGGCGCCCAGGCCGGCAAATTCACCTATCAATGGCAGAAAGCGGAGTGCCTGCAGGCGCTGGGCCAGGCTTACTACCACTTAAATCAGTTCCAACAATCGGCCCAGGTCTTCGATAGCCTTCGCGGTATTTCCCCAAGCTACGTCGAAGTCGCAGACCGTTACATCCAGTTGGCAAACAACGCTCTCAACGAAGACCGCCGCCAAGAAGTCATGAAGAAGGCCGAAGAGATCAGAAAGCTCATGGCAAGCGACGCAACTTCCATGGAAATTGTGGACGAATGGACAAGCCGGCCCTTGACGTTTGCGATCCTGCCCGGAGACTCTGCGAACAGCCGCCTCGCCGTGAAGTCCGGTATGGCTGACGTGTTGCCTATGCTCTTGGGCGACTCCCTTGTGTCACGCACGTCGATGAAGCAAGTTGATCGTGACCTTATCAATGAAGTGCTCACCGAACAACAACTGTCGGCCTTGTTGGGGTCGAAGACAAAACAAATTCAACTCGGGAAAGTGCTGGGAGCACGGCTGTTTGTCCGGTGCAATTTCATTCGCTACGACGACAATGAGAAGCTGCGGCCACAAGTAGTGGATGCCGAGAGCACGCTGGATGTGCCCGCAGACGCGATTTCTATCCCTCTTCAGTCCGGCCTGGATGAGACAGCGAGCGCGGTAGCCGAGAGCGTCTGGAATGCCGTGAAAGAAAGCTATCCGCTGCAGGGGCGCCTCACGGTGAAAGACGGCCAAGCCGAGATCAATATCGGTTCCAAAGTAGGCGTTGTTCAAGGCGCTCGCTTCAGCGTCCTGATGAAGCCAGGGCAAGCTGAACTGCCGAACAGGGCTGTGCTTGGGGATGGGCCGGTTGGCGAAGACTCCACGACCGTTCGGCTTGAGGGCTTTTCGGTGGATGAGATCCCCGCGGAGGGATGGAGCGTGAAGGGCGAGTTGGGTAGCAGGCAGGAGGGACAATGACGTATTCCAGACAGGTCTCCGTCATCGCTTGTGCGCTTCTATTGGCCACCGGGTGTGCAACGACTTCCATCGACAAGGCGCGTTACGAAAAGGACGGCGTGCAATATGGCACGACAAAAGGCACGTTCCGCGGGCGCTGGTGGAATTACTATGAGCGAGGACGCTCCTTCCAGGACGGCGGATTTTTCGCGGAGGCTGAGGCGGATTTGCGCACTGCCGTGCGGGAACGCTCACGCGACCAGCTTTGGGCGCGCACGTATGGCCTGCACTTTGTTCCCGAGTATTTCCCACACCGCGAGCTTGGCGTCACGTTCTTCTACCAAAAACGCTTTGAGGAGGCCGTGTCCGAACTCGAACTGAGTCTCGATCAACACTACTCGGCGCGTGGAGCCTATTTCCTGAATCAGGCCCGGACCGAATTGATTCAAGCCAGGTCTGGACCTCGCACGCCGCCGCGCATCGAGTTTACGCAAGCCATTTCGGATGCTCCGCTGGGCGTTTTGGAGACGGATGTCGCTGGCGTCGCCTCGAGCGAGAACTATGTGGTCCGGGTATGGGTCGGCAAGCAGGAGGTTGCAGTACCCGTTTCCTCAAAGGAAGTCACCTTCTCGCACCGTGTTTTCTTGACACCGGGTGTGAATGAAATTGAAGTCACAGCGGAGGACCTCGCGGGAGAGCGCACGGCGATGGCGCTGAGATTACACGCGGACCTTGACGGCCCCGCCGTGAGCTTCGATACGCCTATCATTCTTCCAGGGACCGTACGCGGCGTTGCACTCGACGCGGATGGGGTAGCCTCGGTTACGGTGGCGGGAACGGCCGCCACGCTTGTACCTGGCGCGAATGGGGCTGTCCTGTTTTCGGCTGAGGTAGCTCGCCCCGATGCCGCGCAAGCGGGGCTGATGTACGAAAGCCTGGACGGTCTGGGCAACGCTACGAAAGGGGCCGTCCCCAGCGATGCGCTTCGTCTTTCCTTCAATGTGATGGGCGCCGTTCTTCCGCATTGGCGCCCGGACGAACGGGGACTCTCCGCTTGCCGGTCGGAAAAGTCCGTCCTGCTGGCTGCTGCGGAAGGGCCGTCCGCGCCGGACTCTGCGTTGCATGTGGAATTTCAGAATCTTCGAGAGGGCCAGCAGTATCAACGCGACGAGATCGTGGCTTCGCTGCGCATCGACGCATCGACACCCATCGCCGACGCAACGCTCAACGAGTACAACTTGGCGTTGCTCCCCGAGCGGACCCTCCAGTACGTGAGCAGGCGCATTGCCCTCAAGCCTGGAGCGAACACCGTTACCGCGACCGCCCGCGATGCACAAGGCAACGCGGGGGCGGCGACGGTCACCATCGAGCGGCAACCGACTCCACTGGAGATCCCAACAAATCGGTTGACGATGGCCTCGCTGGGTCTTGTGTGGAATGGAAATCCTCCACGCGTCGAAGGAGAGCACGCGTTCATCCTGGATCGCCTTACCCACGAGGTGGCAAGCCAGGATCGATTCAATCTCGCGGATCGCAGTCTGCTTCCCGAAGTGCTGAACGAGCAGCAGCTCAGCGCTGTGCTTGGCTCCCGCAATGGGCGGTTGGCGCTCAATCAAGTCGTGCCTGCCGAAGTGATCGTGATTGGCCGGGCGCGGCGCGATCCCTCCTCGCTCGAAGTCGTGATGGAGGCGTTCAGCACCGAAACCGGGCTATCCATCGCGCGCGCCGACGTAGCCGGACGTGCGGATACTATTGAACAACTTCAGCAACTGGTTGACGATTTGGCGTTGCGTGTCGTGCAGGAGTTTCCCAAAGCCCAAGGTGAAGTTAAAGGGATTCGCGGAACGATGGACGCGCAATCGCTGCCCTCAGCGAAGCCCGTACTCGCGATCATCGGATTCTCTACAGGCACGGACACCGGACTGAGTGCCGCTCAAATGGCCCTGATTCAAGAGGAGTTTCAACGTGGCTTGCGCGCGTCGGATCGATTCAGTTTCGTCGATCGCGACGTGATGTCGAGTCTTCTCTCCGAACAGCAGATTGGCGAGGCCCTCGGATCCCGCGATGCCCTGTTGGCCGCGGGAAAGGTGCTTTCCGCGGACGCGCTTCTATCGGGGCAGGTGACGAACCGCGACGGCACGCTGACGGCCTCCGTCGAGACGGTGGACGCCGCAAGTACCGAATCCATTGCGCGTAGCGAGGCGACGGGTGGCCTGTCCTCAGACGACGAGTTGCAGCGCCTGGGGGCGAGACTCGCGGTAGAGGCGCAGAAAGCGCTCGCAGGGTTCGCGCCGAAGCGCGTCTCGAATGGCGCCCCCGAATCTTTCGTGTCCTCGCTGGGGAGGCGCAATCTGGTGCGCGAGTCCACGAAGTGCATTGTCTATCGCTATGGCCCGGATATTGTCGACCCGGCAACAAAGGAAGTGCTGGGACGTGAAATCAATCTGCTGGGAGAAGGGTTGGTGCGTTCCCTAAGCGATGCCTCCAGCGTGGCCGAGGTCGTTTCATCCAAGGCAGGAACACAGCCGCAACCGTTTGCGCCGGGGGACTATGTCATCACGAAATAGATGCATTTGGCGGTTGTGCGCGCTGTCCGTCGCGTTGGGCGTTTGCGCCGCGCACGCACAAGAGTTGGAGATCAGCGTATCCCCGAACCCCGTGGGTTCCGGCGCGCGCGCAGCAGGCATGGCGGACGCCTTTGTCGCCGTCGCCGACGACGCCACCGCGGCCTCGTGGAACCCTGCCGGCCTCGTGCAGCTTGAGCGCCCCGAGATTTCTATCGTGGGCTCCTACAACGGAATCATCGAGGGATTCTCCGCCAATTGGCACGACGAAGTCGATTCGTGGCACCACGACAACAATTTCGATCTCAACTTCCTGAGCGTCACCTATCCACTGCCGGTTCTGTTATTCGGACGCAACGCCTCCGTCGGTCTGTATTACCAACAGAAGTACGACTTCTCGCGCAAGTTCAAACTGAAATACAACTCGGCAATCGTTAAGGCAGGCGATACTACCGTTCTCAATCAGTTTGACAAGATGGAGTTCGAGCAGGAGGGTGGTCTGAGCACGATCACGCCGGCTTTCGCTATGGAGGTGACAAAGCGACTGTCGCTTGGGGTGTCCGTCAATTTCTGGCGGAGCACGCCGTTGTCGGAAAACGGGTGGACGCAAACCATTCGAGGGCGGTCATTCGTCCAGTATGGCACTACCTTTTCTCTGACTCAGGTGAAGAAGGAGGAGGAGTACAGCGATTTTTCGGGCGAGAATTTGACCCTCGGCATCCTCTGGAACGTCACGGACAAGTGGAACATTGGGGCGCGTTACGATTCCGAGTTTTCCGGAACTGCGGACTACTCGACTAGGGCCAATGAAACTCGGGACAATCTGACCGCGGGCTCCACGGGAAACAGGCTTGGCGTTAACCCGCGCCTGAACAAAGAGCAGCGCGAGGTGCATTTCCCCGCAACATTTGCCCTCGGCGTTTCGTACAGGCCATCGGATAGACTAACGTGGTCCTGCGACGTGACCACGACGGACTGGAGCGATTTCTTCTACCGTGGTGGAAGCAACAACCGCATTTCGCTTGTCAATGCGGGCAACTTTGATGCCGTATGGTATCCGCCACGCTTCGAACGCACGTACACCGTTCGCTTGGGCGCGGAGTATGTCTTCATCCCCGACCAACCCGAAGAGAAGTTGGACCGGCTTTGGACGTTGCGCGGAGGGCTCTTCTACGACCAAGAGCCAGCCACGCGCGAACCGGACAACTTCTGGGGCGCGACAATGGGCGTGGGCCTATTGCTGAAGGGGAGAGTCAATATTGATGTGGCGTATCAGCTTCGGTATGGTCATGACGTGAATGCGGATTTCATTCGGGGCATCGAGGGGTTTAATGAAGACGCCATTCAAAACCGGTTCCTGGTATCGACGGTAGTCTATTTCTAATGTCAAAAGGCTGGTAGTTGTTAGTATAGGACTGAAGAAGGAGAACGTATCCAATGAAGCATCTGAAGCCCACTTCCCGCAGCTATCCCGCGATGGCGCAGTTTGAGCCTATACTGTCGTTCATTGGGATCTTTCAAGCCCTGTTCGGACTGCCGGGCATTTTCCTGCAGCAAGCTCAAACACTCGGAAACGTTCTGATCACGTGGACGCAATTGGACATTCTGAAAGGGTCCTGAGTGGTCGCGTATTCCAGTCCACCCTTAGCTGTCTGATTATTCCGCGAGCGGAGAGCAGTGCTCGGGCATTGCTCTCCGCTTTTTTTGTTGCGGAAAAGCTCGCCGGCGATTGTTCGCCACTTTCTGCGAGGCGTGCAGTCGAATCCCCATCGTCGTTCCAGTCGCGGCGTGTCCAACAAATGGATAGCCGCCTTGCGCGGCGTGCAGCGACTAGATAGTCTCCTTCTCTTGCCGAATACCCCTTCTCAACCACCACTTAGCAATGACAATGACTTATGAATATGCGCGCATCTGGCACGTAAGTTGCCTTATTTCACCGAAGCGTGCCGCGCAGTAGGGGCATTGCCGCGGTGCGTAGGCGGAAGGGGGTGAGCGAAGCCTCCGGCTCGCTCACCCCTGAACGCACTGACGAAGTACTGGAGGAACAGGGATGCCGGATGATGAAGACGCAGATTCGCAAGGTCCATTTCGAGAGGGAGAGCGTTGTGGGGAACCGGGGGATCGGGAGGATGGGGAATTGCCGTCGCACTCCCAGCGCTTCACTTTTACTTCGGGAGAGGCGTTTAGGCGGCTCCTGGCGCGCTATCACGGTTCGGTCGGCTTGGCGGCGCAGGCAATCGGAGTGGAAGAGGAGACACTTCGAGCTTGGCTTCGCGGCGCGCCGGGGCGCAAGGGCCGTGAAGAGGATGGGAACTAAGCAAGTCCATTGCTCCGTGGCGCGGGTGGGGAGAGCCGTTCTTTGCGCTGGACCGCGCATGGCGCTCCTGCTGTACAATGCATCTGGTTTTGGATTGACCCATGGCGGATGCGTTTGTATCCACGGCAGGGGAGCGTGCGTGGTCCAGCGGCAAAGGGACGGGCGGAAGACCGGCAGTAACGAAGGCAAACCCGAAAGAGCAATTGACCAATGCCAAATTCTATCGTACTGAGCCTAGAGGGAGTTGAGTCGGGCTGGAGCGCCATCGCGGATCGGGGGGAGCCGATTTCCTTGCGGCTGGGACGAGGGCAGGAAAGCGACCTGATCATTCCCCATACGATTCCTGAAGAGCTGCGGGCGACGGTATCGCGCGTGCATGCGCGCCTCTTC
>JBAZRU010000421.1:0-6493 GCA_041662805.1 Candidatus Hydrogenedentales bacterium
ACCCGTCATGATGGCGAACGGAAAATCGAACAGGTCTTCTTTGGCGAGCTTGACGGGCGTGAATGCCGCATCGACTTCGACAAACGTGTTGCGCTTGACCTCGGTCATAAACTTATCGCTGAAGCACACCGAACTCTTCGAGCCTGCATAGATAAGGTTGGCGCATCGCACCAAGTCCTCTTTGCCGGTCGTTTTCGGCGGATCAGCCGTCTTCTGCTCCTGTGTTGGCGCTCCCGCGACGCCCATTGCCAAAATCGCGAGCGCAATCATCAGCGCGTGGCCAAGTCGATTGGGACTCGATGTGCTCATGCTATTTCTCCTCGGCGGCGCGCCGGAAGTACGCTTCAATTAACGTACGATACGATTCCATGAACCGTTCGGAGCCGCCCGACTCGGCATCCAAGTCGTCGGCCTTGGGCACGGGCGCCTCCTCGATGCTGCCTGCCAGCGATTCCGGCGCGACCGGATCGGCCTGGGCGTCGTGCAAGCGCCGCGCACCTGCCGGACTTTCCTTGTCGGCCTTTCCGTTGGGTGACTCCGAGCCATACACGTTGTACTGCGCGGAACTGCCCGACATGCCGCCCATTCCGCCAGCGCCCATGCCAAAGCCCGGGCCCATGCCCGAACCGAGACTCTTGGACAGTTGGCTCATGGTGGCGCCCGGGTTCATGCCCATCATGATGCGAAGCCGCATCTCGCAAGCCGAGCCAGCGCCTTCTTTCATCTCCGTGAACTTTATCATGGCCTTCATCTCGTCCATGGCCTGCTTCGCATCGCCGTGGCCCTTCCCCGCGTTGCCCTCGGCCAGGCGGTCCGTGGCGCCTTTCATGAGTTCCGCAATCTTGCGTTGCTCCATGTCGTTCGCAATACCCTGAGCGTCTTGGGCCACTTTTGGATAATCCTGCTCGACATCCTTCGCGTGTTCGCGCAGATCCTTCGCGAGTTGCTCCACTCCCTGACGTATCAACTCCTGCGATTCGCCAAGCTCCTTCATGCGAATCTGCTGATCCATGGACGGATTGGCCACGTCTTTCAGCGAGCGCGCCTGCCGTTCCAAATCCTGCTGGGCCGCATAGAGTTGCTTGAAGGTCTCCACGTCCGCCATGAGGCTGTAGACCTTCGCAAGGTCCTCGTTCGCCTTTTGGATCTGGTCTTTGAATTCCTGGGAACTCTCGCCGAGTTCTTCGAGGGCCTTCTGCTGGCTATCCTGCGACTGCTGCAAGGCGCCCGCGCTTTGTTGCGCATCCGGCGCCGATTCAGCCTGCTGCATGCTCTCTTGGCTGGACTGCATCAGTTCGCCCGCTTTCGCGATTCGCTCGGCGAGTTCGCCCAACGACTTCTTGTAGTCCTTTTCGATATCGAAGATGGGCGGCGAGGCGGCCTCTTCCTTCATTCGTTTGGCCAATTCATCGGCGCGCTCCTTCAACTTGGCTTGTTCCGCTTGCGCCTCCTGAAGCTCTTTCAGCTCTTCCGCCGACAGTGCGCCCTCTTTCGCCAGCTTCTCTTGAAGGGCTTTGGTCTTTTCGGCCAATGCCGCTTGCGCGCTCTTGATATCGTCCAGTTCGTTCAATAGGGCGTCGTACTTATCTTTGAGTTCTTGCGCCGTCGTCTCGGACTGCATGAATTCTTTGTAAGCGTCGTCCGAGATGATCGCCAACCGGTACGCGGGCGAGGCCGCCGTGTGCGGCGAATCCGGCTGCGTATCTGTCACCGTGACGTAGTAGTCGATGATGTCGCCCGGCCGAAGGCCCAGGTCGGCAAGGTCAAGCACTTCGATCGGATTTGCGAAGATTTCGCCGCCGTCGCTGTTAAACAAGACCTTGTCGGAATCGGGCATGTCGTTAAGATTGCGGTACAACGTGACTTTCGCGATTCCGAGATCGTCCTTGGCTTCGATGATGAGCGGCACTTTCGCCGTCGGGGTCGCGAAGCTGTGGTGCCCCGGCGACACAACGGCGATATCCGGCTTCTCGTCCGGCGTGATGCCAATGGTCCCCGAGTAGGTCGAACTGCTTTCGAGTCCCTCGATGTCGATTAGTTTCGCGGAGAAATCGCCGGCTTTGCTCAGTGTGAATGTGCCGTTCACGGTGCGGGGATCCGACGCGGGCGTCATTTCCGACGCTTCGCCGTTGACCGTCAGCGGGCCGCTCTTCAAGGGCCGGTTCGACGTGACGGACATCGTCACCTTGGTCCCCGCATAGGCTTTCAACTCGGCGGGCTGGGCAAGGAGCCGCGTCTTCGGCTGAAGGCGCGTGTAGGGTGGATACTCGTATGTGGCGACCACGCTGTCAAAGCGCGGATTCTTGGTAAGCGAGAGGGAGTACCGTTTGCTGCGGCCTCGATCGATGGCGGCGTAGTAGACGGCGTCGTCGCGCACGTTCTCCAGGGTCTGAGAGAATCCCTCTTCGCCGCCGTCGAACATGGTTTGACGCGACAGCGTCTTGCCCTGCCTGTCCTCCACGACCAGATCGACGTTGTCGACCGCCCGGCCCGAAGTCTTCACGTGGATAACGAAGTCTTCTCCGTAGTCAATGGTTCCGCCGGCCGGTTCCACGGCAAACCGCGTGGCGCAGTAAGGCGGATGATCGCCGTACGGATCGAGATAGCGCGGGACGATAGCGCCCACGACGTGCGGGAATCCCACACCCAGCGCAATACCCAGTGCGAGAACAGCCGCGAGCAACCGGTAATCGCGCCGCAACTCCGCGGGCTTGAGCGCGGCAACGGGATTGGCCACGGAACCCAGCTTCTGTGTAGCGACATCGATCTCCCGGCGCATGAGCTCGCTGGAAGTCTCCGGCGCGACTTCCCTCTTGAGGGCGTCTTCGAAATCAATGGCATTGATGAGGTCGTTCTGGAGGGTGTCGTCGCGGGCTTCGAGGAGGCGCGCCACCATTCGCTGCTCGGAGTGGGAGCGCGTTCCCCTTCGGTACGCGGCGAAGACCGCGACAAGCACGGTCGCGCCGGCGGCCGCCACCATGAGAAGGCGCGCCTGTGGAGAAAGCTGCACGAGCAAGTCGGCGTACAGGAGCGCGAACGCGGCCACGCCGGCCACCCACAGTCCGCGGACCAAGGCCAGCTTCAGCACCTGCCGCCGCCGTGTTGCCGCGAACCCTTCTACTGCTTTGGTCAGTATCAGCGCGTCGCTATCCATGCGCAGCCTCGGGCGGAGAATCCGCCGATTCGGAGTGTCTTTCTACTATAGCACGTCATCACACCAACCCCGCGCGCCGCCGCACAAACCATTCGAAACCAAGCAGGCACACCAGAAGCGTAAAGATAGAGCGTGTGTCCCACGCATCCTTCGGCTTTATTTCCATGCGTGTCATGCGCTCGAAGGTGCGCACCTTTTCCGGGAGCGACGAGAGCTCCTTCAGCTTCATCGTCTCTCCGCCGGTGAGTGTCGCCACCTGCCGCATCATGTCTTCGTCGGTCGCGATGAACCGGTTCTCAATGCTGTCCGAATACACGGTGAAGCGGACGCGCTGGTCCGTGGACTTCCCGACACCGGGGAGCAACTCTGCGCTGAACTCGCCTTCTTCCTCCGGGACGTAGGTGGCCGCGAAGGAGCCTTCGCGATCGGGCAACGGCTCAAGCGTCAGCGTGACTGGTTTGCCATTAGGCGGAGTCAACTCGACTCGCGGATGGAGATCGCCCGTCTCGACGAATTTCGTCTCGACGGTGAATCGAACTTGGTCGCCCGCCGTGTACGAATACTGATCCGAGCGGAACGCGATATCCTGGCCCGGCAGGAAGTCGGATTCGGAAATGAGCCAGCGGATCATCTGGCTCCAGAATCGCACGAAAACATCGTCGTAGCGGTTCAAATCGGGCGGCGTGAGCGCCCAACGCCACAGGCCGGTCGAGCCGACGCTCATGACCTTTCCTTTACCGTAGCGCTGGTACGATATCGTTGCGAGCGCTTCGCCGGAGGCCCCGTCTTTGCTGCGGGCGAGGATCACCGACAAAGACTTCTCCGCCTTGACGCGGGTCACGCTTACCATGGCGGGGAGTTCGCGGATGACGGTGTCGGCAGGAAGGCCGGCGCCGAATACGAATGACGGATTGACCTTGCCTTCAGGCGTCAACTCAAAGCGCACGTCGCGCATGGAGTCTTCCGACCATTCGACGGGCTCCAGGTCCGCGAGGTCCGCATTAGCAAACCCGTAGGCCTTGCCGCGCGCGAACAACACGCTACCGCCGCGCGCGGTCAGGTAATCCTTCAGCAGGGTCAGTTCTTCCGCGGTGAATGCCGTGTCTACACCGCGCCCAAATACCAGGCAGTCGTACTTGAAGAGCTCTTCGCGGGTGCGCGGCATCGCCACGCCAGAGGCAACTTGCGTCGTGGCCGCGATATCGCTGGAGGCTTGCTGTGCCACCGTGAAGACCTTTTCCCGATTCAACAAGAACGCCGCGGTCACGTCCAGGTTCGGGTCCTTCTGCAAAGCCCGCAGCAAGAACTTCGTATCCCAATAGGGCCGCGCTTCGACGACGAGGACTTTGTTCTTCTCGTCGGCAACGCGCGCGAACACCGTGCGCTCGTTGTTCTTGGAATCGGACTCGCCCGGAAGCGGCTTGGCCTTCACGCAATAGCGAACGACCCCCTTGTGGTCTTCGAGCAAAGGAAACTCGACTTCCGTCGTGCTGGTCTTCAGCATGACCTGTTGCGTGTTCACGAGTTCCTCTTCCCGATAAAGCTCCAGGGTGGCGTACGCATTTTCGAATCCCGAATTCGACACGGCCACCTTCAGCTTTGCGGGCTGCTTTACGAACAAATAGTTCGACGACAGCCGCGCCGTGACGTACAGGTCTTTTGCCTGCGTAGCACTTCCTACGGGGACGGTCCACACGGGGATGCTCATCCCTTTCAACGCCATGGCCGCCTGCTGCACGCTGCTGCCCGAGTTCTCGCGCCCGTCCGATATCAAGAGTACGCCCGCGTGCTTTCGTCTGCCCGCAACGCCGGCGGAATCCGTCAAGGCCGTGCCGATATCGGTAATCGTTCCGGTGGGCGAAGGCATGGAGGTCAGTTGTCCATACGTGGAAGGGGCAAGCGCGTTGGAGAACGTGTAGGCCTTCACCTCGAAGTCCTGCGTCAGCCCGCGCTGCAACTCGCCTTCGACGGCCTTAAGCCCTTCGGATACGGCCTGGTATCGCGACTTGCCGTCTACGTCTTCCGTGCACATGCTTTGCGAAGTATCGACCAGCACCGCGAAGACGGGTTTTTCATCGGCGCGGGAGTCCGGTTCGAGGCGCATAGGGCGCAGCAAAACAGTAACGAGTCCGATTACGGCTGCAATGCGTATCGCAGCGAGCACCGTGCGCGCCCATCCCTTGGCGGGCGCACGCAGGTAGGCGGCAACCACAAGCGCAATGACGCACGCGCCAAACCCGACAATCGCGGCGGCGGGAAACGGCGGATTTATGGAGAGTCCTTCTAACATATCAGCGCCTCAATGCAAGGAGCAGTCCTTGCTCCAATGCCAAGATGCACATCGCTGCCACCAGGAAATAGTGCCAGAGCGGTCTCCCCTCCATGGCGCGGGCTATGGCATTCGCATCGTTCCCTGATGCCGCGTCGACACTGCCGTCCGTGCGTTGAATGAGACCGAGCAGTTGATCTTCGGTCAGGGATTCGAGGTTGCTCTCGCGGGGGTCTGTGTTGATCGCGATGGCGCCCATGCGGCGGTCGCCCGCGAGCACGCGGTGAAAACCGGGCTCGCGTGTTTGCGTGACGATGACGGCGGCCTCGGTTTCGTTGCGCGTGATGGTCGCGCTCTCGACTTCTCCCGACGGGCCGGTGAAGCGAACCGTCTGCACAGTCGACGGCATTGGAATGGTCCCCGAGGCCGCTTGTCCCACGTAGAACTCCCGCGCCGTGCCGGCCAATGGGCGCATGCCGTGCAGTAACTCGTGTACAAACGGAACAAACAGCGGACGTCGCGCGAAGTCGCCTGCATCGCGCGCTACGGAGAAATTGCACAGGAGCAAGGTCCCCGCGCCCAGCGAGGCCTTGGCCATGGCAATGGTGTCGTCGCTGAAACGGATCAGGACTTGCCCTTTGCCCTTTGCGCGCTCGGTTTGCAGGGCGCGCGTAAAGCGCACCTCGGCCAATTCGCGCACGTCGCGGAACCGTTTCAGTATGGGTTCGTCGAAGTTCGCCTCCGCGAAGGTCAATGCCGCGTCGTTTGCGGAAATGTCGGATACCGTACCCAGGTCGCGCGGAGCACCCGGCGTAAAGGGCAGTGTCAGTTGTTTGGCCGAGCGCGTCTGGAGCAGGGTCAGGTTGGCGACATCGGCGGCATCGCTGAGGAAGTAGACCGCGGCGCCGCCGTTTCGCAAGTACTCCAAGAGCGTGTCGGCCGTCTTCTCGGAGAGCGTGCGGACTCCTTCGAGCACGACGACGTGCGCGTCGGAGGCGGCGAACGCGTCGAAATCCGTCGTGGCCATCGAACGCACCTGGACGATTCCGCGGCTGCGGGAGACGCCCAAT
>JBAZRU010000422.1:0-6477 GCA_041662805.1 Candidatus Hydrogenedentales bacterium
ATTATATAGGGCCTCGTGGAAGTCCCCCTTGATCTTCAGCGCCGCGTCGTATTTCTCATACGATTCCGCAAATAGCCTGTCGGCTTCCTCTCCCTCCTTTGTCCTCGCCTGCTCGAAAAGAGCGGTTCCCCAATTATATAGGACCTCGTGGAAGTCCCCCTTGATCTTCAGCGCCGCGTCGTACTTCTCATACGCTTCCGCAAATAGCCTTTCGGCTTCCTCTCCCTCCTTTGTCTTCGCCTGCTCGGAAAGAGCGTTCCCCCACATGTTCAGGGCCTCGTGGAAGTCCCCCTTGATCTTCAGCGCCGCGTCGTATTTCTCATACGATTCCGCAAATAGCCTTTCGGCTTCCTCTCCCTCCTTTGTCTTCGCCTGCTCGGAAAGAGCGGCTCCCCAATTACACAGGGCCTCGTGTTTGTCCCCCTTGATCTTCAGCGCCGCGTCGTATTTCTCATACGCTTTCGCAAATAGCCTGTCGGCTTCCTCTCCCTCCTTTGTCTTCGCCTGCTCGGAAAGAGCGGCTCCCCAATTATACAGGGCCTCGTGTTTGTCCCCCTTGATCTTCAGCGCCGCGTCGTATTTCTCATACGATTCCGCAAATAGCCTTTCGGCTTCCTCTCCCTCCTTTGCCTTAGCCTGCTCGAAAAGAGCGTTCCCAAGTAGCAAAGGAACCCATTCCGGTTCTGTAAAGTCCAGTCCCTCAACTAGCGTGAGAAGCTCAACTGCTTCCGAGTAGCCGCCACTTTGGGCCTTAGAGGAGGCCACCTGAAGGTAAGCATCGCCAAGTCTCCTTCTCAGTACTTCGTCCCCCATAGCCTCGACTCTTGGCCGAAGTTCGTCCAGTCGGGCCAGATTCTCAGTCGCACCCGCCATGGCAACCTTAATTGCGAGCGAGCCGTAATGGTGCACGAAGTCAGTATCGGATGGGGTTTCGACTCTCCCCATGCCGTGAATTGCGGTCTCCACCGACTCTCTTGCGCTGATTATAGGGTCAGTCGCAACTTCATCGGGTTTGAGCGGGAAAGGCATGATGCGCCGTAGGCTACTCAGAACCGAATCCAAAGGATCGCGGACTAGCGGCAGCAATTCCACCTTCAACCCTTCCAGGACGAGGGCGCGCATGAAGGCATCCGCATCATGGTCGCGAACTAGGTACGCCTCACGTCGATAGGCTTCCAGAATCTCGCGTACGCCTTCTTCCGGCTCTCCACTGCCGTAATGTACCCAATACATGCGATGCGTGAAGACTGGAATTCGCGCCGCAAGTTCCTCAAGTACGGGGTCGCACGCCCCGCTGTATCCCACAACGATCAACATGGAATCGCTCAGTGATTCGTGAAGCACCGCAGGAAGGTGTTTTCGTACGACATCCGTTTCTTCGAACGTATTGGTCATCAAAAGGCCCCAAGCTTGCCCATGCAGGTAGATCACAGAGCCCGGCTCTAGTACGCCGGAGATGTATTGATCGCTAGAAGTTAGGTCGAACGTGCGGACGGCCTGCCCAGTAAGGGCTAGGGCGTCGACGATCAATGGGTCGAAGTTCGTCGTAAGGATCCGCTTGACGTATCCGGCATCGACCATGCTCGCGAGCAACAAATGCGCCCAGTTGATCTTCGTACGCTTGGAGGTAGGATCGATAGCGGGGGCGATACACTCCTTGATTATGCGGGTACGTTCGGCTGGCTCGAGAAGTCCCATCAAGTAGGCATATTCGCTGACACCTGCGGGGGGTGCACCCGCGTCCCTAAGCAACTCGTGCGGATTCAGGTAGTCTCTCACGATCTCACCCGCAGTCTTAATACCGGCGGATCTACTGAAGCCGGCGCCAAGAAGAAATGTGACGGTGGGTTTCCTTGCCGCTTCGGGCCCTGCGTAGTAGCGAATTGACTCAGCAATCTTGCTCGGAGCTACTGTCCGAGGCGGCTTTCGGTAGGCTGAACGATCCGACATAAGTCAGGTTTCCCCCTGCAATTGCGCACGAAGTCAGTGATTGGAGAACTACAGAAACACAAAGCGCGACGAGATCTCTTGTTTATGGGCACAGCTGGTCTCTTCTGAGGTCCCTATCGCGACACCTCTCAGTTACTACCTCACACGATAGTAGACTAATCTTATCCAAGTAGGCTGTCAATAGAATGGCGTATGGGCCTCAATTCCGTATCACGACCACTACTAATTCCCGCGAAAGTTACGGTGAAGTTGACGGATAGGAGTGCAACGAACCGCCCCTTATATATGGGGGATAACATTTGAGGACCAAACCATGCCTATCCAGTCCCGGTCACAATCCCGCGCCGACCCCAGACCCCAGACCCGCGCGGCCCCCCTTGAATCGTCAAAAGAAGGCAAGGGTGCACCCCCTACGGAATTGGACGCGGACCCCTATACGCAACACCTTGGCGGCCCCCAATCCAAACTCGGAAAATCCTCTTCACCCCTTGAATCGTCAAAAGAATGCAAGGGTACCCCCTATTGGGATTAGGTGCTTGCAGAGCACGGGATTCTCTCTGGGCCGTGGTAACCGATCCTTTACCTGCCTGTTCCCCAATCGGCCCTTCGGTTCGTCATGCAGCGAGTGCCGTCCGCTACTCGCTGACGGCTACTTCATCACTGCCCTGGTCCTTCGCGCGGATTTGGCTCAGCCTCCCTGGGCGCACGACGTCTTTTGCCAGACCGAACAACTGCATGGCCTTGATCGTGAGGTAGGTGGTGTCGAATTCCCACCAGCGGTGGCCGTGCGCGGCGGAGCGCTGGTCGGCGTGGTGGTTGTTGTGCCAGCCTTCGCCGAAGGTGAGCACGGCGACCCACCAGGTGTTGCGGCTGTTGTCGCCGGTGCGGTAGTTGCGATAGCCCCAGAGGTGCGTGGCGGAATTGACCAGCCAGGTCGAGTGCCACACGAGCACGGTGCGCACGGCGACGCCCCACACCAGCAGCGACAGCCCCAACTCCCATCCACCGACGGCGTGGCCAATGAGGTAGAGGAGTCCGGCGGCCACGAAGTAGATGGGGAGATAGAACCGGTTGAGGAACCGCATGAACGCGTCCTTATCGAGGTCCTTTGCGAATCGCCGCAGCTTGTCGTAGCAGTCCAACTGCGGGTCCTCGAAGAATAGCCAGAGCATGTGCGACCACAGGAAGCTCACGACGGGCGTGTGCGGGTCGGGGACTTCGTCGGATTCTTTGTGGTGCAGGCGGTGCGTGGCCACCCAGCGGATCGGCCCGCCCTGCAACGCGAGACATCCGCACATGGTGAGCACGTATTCAATGGGCTTGTACGTGCGGTAGCTGCGATGCGTGAGCAGCCGGTGGTAACACAAGGTAATGCCCAGCCCGCCGGTAACCCAAAAGAGGATGACGCAGAGGATGAACCCCGTCCAACTGAAGGTGAAGGGCGCGGCCAGCGCCGTCGCGTGGATGAGTCCGACCACAATCAGCGTAGGGGTCTTTAAGCGCTTCGACGTAACCCAATCGGGCAATACCTTCATCGAGAACTCCTTTTCCCGCATGGGGATCGGCATCAAATGCAACACGCGACGCGCGCGACACACCCTCGTGTTTCCGCGGGGCAACCGGCGCGCATGCGCGGCAAATGAACACCATTCGTTTGGGGAAAATGCCTCGGCAATTCCCAGGTACAGCTTGCATCGTAGGCGTGCGCTAAACACGCAATGAAAGTATACTCCGTTTCGGGTGCGCGTTTGAACTTCCGCGTGTGTCGATCGAAAGGAAGACTCGTGAAGAAACTCCTCTTGTGCTCCATGGCGCTCTTGCTGGCGGCATCGACGGCGCTTGCGGCCGAGCGCGTGACGGAACGCCTCGACATTGCCCCCGTGTGGGCGGGACATCCCGTCGGGTTCTGCTTGTTGACGGACGGCGACGATCAGTTTGTCGCGTTCTACGACGCGGATCGCCAAATGACCGTCGCGCAACGCCGCATTCCCGAAACAGCGTGGCGGTTCGTGCGGTTGCCGGAAACGGTGGTATGGGACAGCCACAACAGCGTGACCATGGACATCGACGACGCGGGATGCTTGCATCTCTCCGGTAACATGCATGGCAAGCCGCTGGTCTATTTTCGCACGCGCGAACCGCGAACCATCGAGAGCTTCGAGCGGATCGCCAACATGATCGGCGAGAACGAAACGAAAGTCACCTATCCCCAGTTCGTCCACGGACCGAACAACTCGCTGTTGTTTACGTACCGCGACGGCAGGAGCGGCGAGGGCAACCAAATCTACAACGTCTACGATTCGAAGACGCGGACGTGGCGCAGGCTCTTGGACAAGCCGCTGACCGATGGCGAAGGTTTGATGAACGCCTATTTCGATGGGCCGCGCTTGGGGCCCGACGGCTACTACCACCTGAATTGGGTGTGGCGCGACACCTCCGATTGCGCCACGAACCACGACCTTTCCTATGCGCGCAGCAAGGACCTCGTCCATTGGGAGACGAGCGCGGGCGCGCCCGTGGCCTTACCCATGACGCTTCACACCTCGGAGATCGTCGATCCGTCTCCGGCGGGCGGTGGACTCCTCAACGTCGGCAGACGCCTGGGCTTCGACTCCAAAGGAAACGTGGTCCTCAGTTTCTACAAATACGACGAAGCGGGTAACACGCAAGCCTACAACGCGCGCAAAGAGAACGGGGCCTGGGTTACTCGCAAGGTCTCGGACTGGGATTATCGCTGGGCCTTCAGCGGCGGCGGCACTATCCCCGTCGAGATCACGGTCGGCCACGTCTCGTTCAAAGAAGGCGAAGGCCTGACGCAGAGTTTCAGCCACGTAAAGCACGGCAACGGGACGTGGCTGCTGGACGAGGCGACCCTCCAACCCATCCGCATACTTCCTAAGGAGAAGAAATCCGGACCGGATCTGGGCCCGGTGGAGTCGGCTTTCCCGGAAATGAAGGCGCGGACGTCCAGGGATATCGGCCCGGCCAGAGCAGACGGCGCGCGCTATATGCTGCGCTGGGAGACGCTGGGTCCCAACCGCGACAAGCCCCGCGATCCGCCCTTGCCGGAGCCATCCATGCTGCGCGTCTATCGCATTGAAGAATAAAAGGTTAGAATGACTCGTCTAATTCGCGTGCCGTGGGCAGAAAACGTCCGTGGCTGGTGTTTCTTTCAAAGCAGACTGAAAACCCTGGGAAACAACCCATGATGAGGAGATTAACCCGATGAAGACGAAGGTGTTGCTCGGTTTTGGTGCGTTGGCCGTCGTGGCCGGAGCGGCCCTGTTCACCATGATGGGCAGCGGATTTGTGATGGCGGACGTGCCGCCCGCGCCAGAAATCGGGACGAAAGCGCCCGACTTCGCCCTGAAAGATTACGACGGCAAGGAACACAAGTTGTCGGGACACGCGGGTAGCGTCGTGGTGCTGGTGTTTACGTCGCAGGATTGTCCGTATTCGCGCGCTGGCGACAACGCGCTGGCTAAGTTTGCCGAGCAGTATAAGGACAAAGGTGTAACGATCCTAAGCATCGACTCGCACGCGGGCGCGACCGCGGAGAAGGTCAAGGAATTCGCCACGTCCGGCAACGAGACCAAGAAACTGCTGCCTTATCCGATTCTATTGGATACGGGCAATGTCTACGCCGATAAGATGGGCGCCAAGCGCACGCCGGAAGTGTACATCGTGGACAAGGCAGGCAACTTGGTCTACCACGGCGCATTGGACAACGGCAAGAAGCTCGACGAAGCAGGCTACGAGAGCTACATCGCGAAGGTCGCCGATGAACTGCTTGCCGGCAAGCCGGTGTCGACCCCCAAGACGTCGGCATACGGCTGCAGCATCAAGCGTGTGAGCTAAGCCCCGGCTATGACACGATTGGAATCCCTTCGCCACGCCACCGAACGGAATCGGTGGCGTGGCTTGTGTATCGCCTGCACCGTGATGGTTATCAGCGCGTGTTCGGGTCCGCCCGCCGCGCCGCAACCTTTGCCCGACGAGAATACTCCCGTAGCGCCCGCAACCGCCCCACCTGCGGCCCAGGCCATCGGCCCGGTGGAGTTGGCGAACGAGGCGCGCGTCCGCGAGTTGTTGGCCGCGACGAAGGGCAAGCCGCTGGTCGTGAACGTCTGGGCGACGTGGTGCATGCCGTGCGTCGCGGAATTGCCCGAACTGGCGAAGTTTCACGAAGGCCGGGAGAAACTTGGCGCTGGGTTCCTCAGCCTTTCGGCAGACCTCTCCTACGAAGTGGAACAGACGGTCAAGCTCTTTATGAGGGACAAGAAGGTCCCGTTTCCGGTCTACGTGCTCGATTCTCTCCCTCCGGATGTGCTGGCAAAGATGCTCAACGTCGAAGAGAGCAAATGGGACGGCCCCTTGCCCGCGACTTTCCTGCTCGACAAAGACGGCGTCATGAAGCAGTTCTGGTTTGAGGAAGTGACCTCTGAAGAACTGACCAAGGCCGTCGCATCGCTATAGAAGGACGTTGTAGCGCCCGGCCTCTGTGCCGGGCGGGGTAAACGTAAGATG
>JBAZRU010000423.1:0-4109 GCA_041662805.1 Candidatus Hydrogenedentales bacterium
GTTCTTGTCGTCGTAGGCGGCTTTCGTGAGTACGAAATCGTTCCGGCCCGTGCCGTTCGTATACATCACGTTGCCGTAGCCGGTGTGTTCGCGGTGGGTCACGTCGCCGATGGTGTCGCGGTACTCGGGTGCGACGCTTGCCCACTCGCCGAAATCGCCGTCTACCGCAATTGCGCTGGGACCGGACGCCATGGGGCGTTCCCTGACGCCTTTGAACTTTCGCACCCAGCTTGCCAATTGGTAGTAATAATTGTCCGTGTGTCCGCCGCGCATCGGCTCGCAATCGCGGCTGTACTCCTGCGTGTATTCGTCGACGAACAGCCCGCCCGGATAGTAGGAATCGGTATCCTTGTACGTGCTCCATTCGGTGTAGCGGCCCGCGGTCCATTCGTTCCAGCCGGTCACGAAGATGAACGCGGGATTGACTTCCATCGCGCGCGTCCATTGTTCTTCGAAGTTCAGTCCGAGGTTGACGGCGTCCGGGCGCGGGTCTTTCGCTCCGTTGTGCCAACTGCGTCCCATCGCGCCGGACTTCTGGCTCATTGGCGCGGGACCTGGGGTATTGGGCAATGCGTTCTGACCGACGCCCACACTCATTTGTTCGGGTTCGCCTTTGCTGTTCTTGAAGACGTGCTGCGGATAGACCTCAAGCCAGCTCCACTGGTCTGGCCCGTTCGGGCCCAGCCAGTAATCCGGCATTGGCTTGCGAAACGTGAAGAACTCGCGTATTGCCGGGTCCTTCACGAACTCCGGGTCGCTGAGCAAGAAGGGCTTGCCGTCCCACATGAACCACAGGTCTTTCCACAGGCCGGGCTTGTACAGGTCGTTCCAGAGTTGCTGCACGACTTCCGTTGGATTCCAGAATGGCGTGATGAACCCGATGTACGGAGTACGCGCACCCTCCGCGCGCATTGCCGTGTATTCGCGGCATAGGGCTTCGTATTCGTTCTTCCAAGTCATCGGCGAGTTGGTCGTATCGAATAGGATGACGTCGACACCCGCGTCGGAGAGCATGCTCGCATGCTTCCGGATCACGAACGGATCGGTCATCGAGTAGTAGCCAAGTTCCGGTTCGCCCCAATGATGGGGAGCGCCGTTGTTCGGCCACTCAATGGTGGGGCTGTCGCCTGCGGCGGCAATGATCTTGGTGTTGTCGTTGGGCCCGCCGGGATTGGGGACGTGCCACGTCCAATAGAAGATGCCTACCCACTTGTTCTGCTTGACGGGTCCGGCCTCGGCGATACCCGGTTGCGCACGCATCGCGCCATCCGTCGCGACCCACGTATCGGCGTAGGTGTCCCCGCCGGTATACGGCTTCCCTTCGAAGACCTCCCCAAACGCAGCCTGTCCAAAAGCGCACGCCGCACCCAACGCCACCAACCACGCAACACGGACACAACTCAACTTCATCTCAACCCCTTACTTTCTGCGACTCACGACTCTGAGGTGCAGTTGCCCTTCAATCGAAACACGCTTATCACATCCCAGCATATCCAGGATGAACGGGATGCAATCCGGCATCAACGAATTATGATTCGGAATTCTCCCACAATCGGTGCTCCATTGCCGCCATCAATTCAGCAAAGGTCTCGGTACGCAATGCCGAAACCGGCACCCCATGCAAGCGTCTCGCCAGACCATCCAACTCCACCGCATCGCACAAATCCGCCTTATTCAGTACGAGGATTTGCGGCGTCGCGTCCAGGCCAAGTTCGCGCAGTACGTCTTGTACGACCGCCCGTTGTTCTTCCATCACGGCGCTCGATGCATCCACGACGTGCAAGAGCAAATCGGCCTCGTCCAACTCTTCGAGCGTGGTTCGGAACGCCGCCAGCAATTCCGGCGGCAGATTGCGGATGAACCCTACCGTATCCGTGATCACGATTTCCCGTTCTTCCGGAAAGCGCAGCCGGCGGGAAACGGGATTCAGGGTAGCGAACAGCACATTCTCCGCGACCACCTCGCTCTTCGTGAGGTTATTCAGCAGGGTGGATTTGCCTGCGTTGGTGTAGCCGACTATCGAGACGATGGGCACGTCTTTTTTCGAGCGAACGGACCTGCGTAGCTTGCGGCGTTCGCCCAGCTTGTCGATCTCGCGCTCCAACCTGGCGATGCGATCTTTCGCCCTGCGGCGATCGATCTCCAGCTTCGTCTCGCCGGGGCCTCTGCCGCCGATGCCGCCGGTCAGCCGGGAAAACGCGCTCGCCGTTTGCTTTGCGCCGAGCCTGGGCAGCATGTAGCGCAGTTGCGCCAACTCGACCTGGTTCTTTCCTTCGCGGGTCTGCGCGCGTTGCGCGAAGATGTCGAGAATCACCTGCGTGCGATCGAGGACTTTCAGGTCCGTGTATTCGGCCAACGCATTCACTTGCGCCGGACTCAGTGTCTGGTCGAACAGGAGCGCTTCCGCCCCGTGCTGCATTGCCCGAATGATTGCTCCCTGAAGCCGCCCCTTCCCCATCACATACCTCGGGTCGATCTCGCGCCGTTGGATGATGGTATCCACGATGACGATGCCGGCGCTCCGGGCCAGTTCACGCAACTCGGCTACGGAGTCTTCCGCCTTCGAGAGCGTCTGGGTCGAGACATGAACGACAACCGCGCGGTCGCGCTGGTCGCTCGCGAGCCGTCCGAGGCGGGTCCGCCCAAACTCCTCATCCAATGCGTCGACCAGCTTGAGGAAGTCATCCGGCAGTTCGTGCACGCTCCGGACGGAGGCAAGTTCCCACGGCTGTTCTTTCGCGTTGACAGGCAATAGGTGGGCCATGTCGACGCGTCCCGGCAGGCCGTCCGCCAGCACTTCAACGGCTGCCACGACGTCAAGGCGAAGCAGGGCGAGGTCTGTCAGGTCGTCATCGCTCAGGGGCTCGCCTTTCAGGTGAGTGTGGACCAGTCGCAGTCCGCAGAGGCGGTCGCGGCCTTTGCGATAGTCCGAGAGGTCCGGCAGGTAGACGGTCCGCGCGTCTCCGATGAGGACGTGCCGGATGTAGCCGCGGCGGTCGATGAGGACCCCCACTTGGCGCTGAACGTCGTTTGCCAGTTCAGTCATGGTCCGCGCCAGTTCGGGGCCGACCACGACGTCTTCCGGGCAGCGACGTTGCGCCAGGCGTTCGAGGCGGCGTAGCGGCTGTGCCGCCAAGCCCTGCGTGTTACCCCCGATACGAATGGGTCCCTCCAAAAGCGACGCGCCGGGCAAGGGTTGTTTCCAACCTGCCCGGCGTGTCAAAAAGGCAAACCATGCGAGTGCGCACGGTTAACTCTGCCACATAACCCTTCGGATGATCTTCTGGCTTTCCACGGCGTCGAGGGTCTTCTGGGCTTTGCGCAACTCGGTGGGGTCGAGCTTTTCGAGTTTCTTCCAGAAAATCGACAGATTCCCGATGGCGATTTGGCAGGCCTGCGTCGGGTCGACGCATTGCGGTGCGAAATCGATCGAGCAGAATCCCTTGAACTTGCTGACCTTCAGGTAGAACAGGGCTTCGAGCAATTCCCACATATGTACCGTTCCGGGAATCATGAAGTCGTCCCAAAGGCGGTAATTGTCGCTGAAATAGACCTGAAACAGTTTATTTGAGCGCGTTAAGAACGCAATCGACTCCGCCGGGGTCTCGCCCGCCATCATCGCGTGGGAGAAGTCCATGGCGACGCCGACGTTCTTCATGGCGATTTCCTGGCAAAGCGAAAGCGCCTTGCCGACGTTGGAAATCGTACCGAACTTGCGCGGCTCGCGGGGCTTGTACGCAATCGCCACGTTGATGTCCGGGGAGGCAAACTTGGCGATGGTCTTGATAGAGGAGATAACCGTGTTCCACTGCGTGACATAGTCGACGTGGAACGGATAGTCGAAGCCGTCGCTGTAGAGGCGCAACGTGACTTCCGTCGCCCCCACCTGACGTGCGAGCTCGACCGCCTTACGCCCCTCGTCTATCGCGGCGTTGCGGGTCTTCGGATGCTGATGACCGAAGGCTCCCTGTGCGAAGCGGCGGTCGTTGCTCAAATCGGCCGCGACGCCGGAACATACCAACTGGTAGTCTTTCAGGAGGCGCTTCAGTTCTTTCACGGGGAATTCGGGGGTAATGTGGCTTTGGGTGACTTCGATCGCCTTGACCCCC
>JBAZRU010000423.1:4119-6449 GCA_041662805.1 Candidatus Hydrogenedentales bacterium
CCCCTTGATTTTCGAGACTAGCGAGATACGTTCCTGGATTCGCAGCGGATCGCGGTATCCCTGAGGACAGAACCGATCCGCGCTGCCGGAAAACGTATCTAACGAGATGGAAAACCGCAATGCCATTGCTTTCTCCTAACTACAATATTCAGGGCGCCGTTGTGGCGGTTCTGCGCGTCGTTCGTCGGCGGCGCTACACATTTGCGCCGCATTCGCCATCCGTGGGAACGGGAAACGCCCCTGATCCGTAAGGTGATGCCCGGTAGGGCAATGTACAAAAAAGCAGCGGTCCATAACCGCTGGCGCCGGTAGTATAATGATGCGACAATTCAAAGTCAATAGATCGCTGCTTTTTGGAAATAATCGCACTGTACATACAATAATTGAATATCGGGTTTCTGACATTCCGTTGACCAGGAGAAATAAAAGAGGCGAGTGCGGGCAGCGGGGGAACTGCCTCAGACGCACTCGCCGGTGGTGGGAACCAGTCATTGCTGACTGTGGCCGTAAGCGGTAGCCTGGGGGAAGGACTACCCTCACAGCTACCAGTTAAACAATCCTATACCTACGCCTTATTCCAGATTTGGACATGCAAAGTTTTTTTCTTTCGCTGACCTTGAAAAGGGTCAAAAATGCACACAGGAGGCGCGCTATTGATAATCCAATCTCGAATTTCTTGTGATCATGGAGTGGGCGACTTGTTTGCCCAGGACTGTCTATCCTTATTTACTTGACACAGCACCTCTCCCGAAACAAGAATCAAGCACGAAATCGGAACTCTGGTTGTCATGAACGTGAATAGAGCGATAGCCCTCTTTCTGCTGCTTTCCCTGGTCGCGTGCTTTCCAGACGCGACGGGGGAGGAATCGGTGCAAGGAACCGCGCCGAATAGCGGTAGCCAAGCAACGGAAGTGCGCTCGGAGGACGCTGAAGAGAGGCCGGCCAATACCGGGGATGCCGAGGTGGCTCCGTACGCGCTGACTCTTCCCAAGCTTGAGCTTCAACCGGGGGGGGCGGAGCAGGTCCCATGGCCGCCCAAGGGCGAGCAAAGTCCGTCGAGATACCGGCGTCTCTGCTGGCCCTGTTGCAGTCCCCGGACCCACAAGTGCGGATTCGCGGAATTGAGGGGCTTGCCGCCTCGGAAACGTATGAGTCGCTCCAATGGCTTTTGTTGGCGCTCAACGACCCCGATCCGGAGGTGCGGAAGTCAGCGGGACAGGCGGTTCAGTCGGCAAACCCCGTGTGGCTTGTCGATAGCATTGTGGGAGGCTTGTTGGCAGGTTCGCCGGAGGTAGCCGCCTCGTTCGATGCCGCGCTGCCTTCCCTGGGAAAGACAGTCGAGCCGACCTTGTTGAGATTGTTTCGAGAACGAGGCCATACAGAACAGCAGCTTGCGGTAATGGCGTATGCACTGGGCCGCATAAAGAGTAGCGAGGCCGTGAAGGACCTGGCGAAATACGCGAGGTCGGATAAGCCGTACTTGGCCGATGTGTGCGCAGATGCGCTCTACGAGGTGGGAGACGAAGGGGCGATTCGCGAACTCACTGGACTTGTGGGCAGTCCGTTTGTGGAGGTCCGGCGCACCGCGCTGTATGGCCTCGTGCGGTTCGGCGGTCCCGAAGTTCAGGCGATACTGCTGGACGTTTCCTCAGGGAAGCGGGAAGCCAATCTTCATCTCAGGCAAGAGGCCACGGCGCTTCTCGCGTACGTGGGCGACGAGAAGACGGTCGAGTACCTTGTTGACCTGATTCGCAAGCAAGTAGGATTGGGGGGCGCAGCCTCGTTTGCGCTTCAGAGTATCACTGGATATCCGGTCGGCAATAGACCCCGTCTTTGGGTTGAATGGTGGAATGAGCTGGAAGCGTCGAAGGGCGGGGAGGAAACGGCTCCTCCGCTGATCCCATCCGATGGGTCCGGGCCGGCTCCGGGCATCCCGCCATCGGGAATTCCAAAGATAACCGAAGACTTCGAAAAACCTTGATCAGCCTTCCACCGTGCGCCGAATGCAGTCTACCAATTCCTCCAGGCTGTAAGGCTTCTGAATGAACCCCGCGAGACCGGAACTGGTGAAGCGGCTCGAAGCCTCCTGTTCGCTGAACCCGCTGGAGAGAATGACAGGGACTTCGGGGCGGATCTTCTGCATTTCGACGAAGGCCCCTTCGCCGTCCAGATGCGGCATGGTCATATCCAGAAGGACGGCCGACAGCTCATGAGCGTGCTTTCGAAAGACTTCCACCCCCTCGCGCCCATCGGCTGCCGTCACGACTTCGAACCCGATCCTTTCGAGCATCATTTTCGCCAGGGTGCGGATGGTTTCTTCGTCGTCGGTT
>JBAZRU010000424.1:0-6437 GCA_041662805.1 Candidatus Hydrogenedentales bacterium
CTCCCAAGATCGACGCACACGAAATTCGTCGGCTGCACTTCGAACTCCCCGGTCTCTTTGCCGAAGCCGTTCAAACGGTGCTTGAGAAGTCAGGAGACAAAACGGTTGCCCCCGACTTCGTAGCCTCCCACGGCCACACGCTGGCGCACATTCCGCCAGTACCGGGCCGCGCGGAGTTCGGAACGCTCCAGATTGGCGACCCGGCGGTGCTTGCCCATCGGCTCGGGTTGCCCGTCATTTCCGATTTTCGCCCGCGAGATATGGCAGCGGGCGGGCAGGGCGCGCCGCTCGTCCCATACGCGGATTGGGTCCTCTTCCGCCAAAAGCAGAACCCGGTCATTTGTCTCAATATCGGCGGTATCGCCAACGTCACCGTAGTGACTCCAAAGCTTGAAGATGTCCTCGCCTTTGATACGGGCCCCGGGAATATGCCCATTGACGGCGTCATGCGTGTGCTGTCTCGCGAGAAGCACCACATGGACGAACACGGCGCAACTGCGGCCCACGGCCAAGCAATCGAGTCGCTGTTCCTGGAATTGACCGACCACCCTTACTTCAAAAAGACTCCGCCCAAATCCACAGGGCGTGAGGAGTTTTCGGTCGAAGAGTTTATGCCACAAGGGTTTGAGTCAAGAAAAGACTGGTCGCCCGAAGACATTGTGGCAACAGTCACAAAAGCCGTCGCCTTTTCGATCACGGACGCAATTCAACGCTTTGTGCTCCCGCTCCATTCTCCGGAGCAGATTGTCGTAAGCGGCGGGGGAGTCCACAACCGAACCCTTCGCAAGCACTTACGCGATGCTCTTCCCGCAATTCCACTGCGCACCAGCGACGAGTTGGGTCTGCCGGGCGACACACGTGAAGCCATCGCATTCGCAATCCTCGGCAATGAGACAATCATGAACGTACCCGCGAATGTCCCGTCGGCAACAGGGGCATCTCATCCCACCGTTCTCGGAAAGATTGTGCTTCCCTGACCATTCGTTGATTTTGAGTATTCCCTAACGTGCGGTATAATGCGATGGGGAAGGGACAATCATATCTTCATATTTGCCCTCGCCCCTCAAGGGAAGGACGTGGACTCATGGAATTCATCAACAGTAGTGCCTTGCTTAAACCGGGATACATAAAGACGTCATCTAAGATATACATGTTTTGGATGACAAAATTCCGGGGTTACCAAATCATGCAGGTCATTCAGCATCCGAAGAAATATTCGCTTGGAAGACTCGTCTACGAACGCACATGGGTCCTAAGGCCTTTAGAATCACAATAGTACAAATACTATGTCCATTGTGCTTCATGGCGTTTCATAGCTAGGTGCCCGCTCGAACCTCATCATCGCCAGGACTCTGATCTGGCCGTATACTATCGAATACATCGATACTCCGCAGCCTCTCGCGTGCTATCCCGCAAACGCCAGCCGCCCATGGGGCTGGATTTGACTGCTGCGGACTACGAACCCGAGCAGTTACAGCCTCCGATGGTGTGGCCCCATTTCTTGGGCACGCGATACGTTCCCCGAGTCCATTCCACCTCGTCCGGCACGCCGTCATGGTCGATATCTGCTTCTAAGTCGCGGACCGGCAACAGCAGCGCGCTGTCGTATTCCCCACTCATGTAAACGGCGTTGGTCGCGACCCTCAGGTTTGATTCGTCTGGGAAGTCCGCCCCCGTGTTTGGATTCTTCTCAAATCGAGGAAAGTTGCTGCTGGTGACCTGCAGTCCGATGCGGTGCCCCGTGTTGAAGATCCAGCTCGTGGTCCCCAGCTCGAACTCAAGTTCGACCACCTTTCCCGGCGTCATGGGTTTTGCTGGCTTTGAGAATCCCTTGCGGAACTTGAGACGCCGGATAGCATCCATGACGAGTATCTCGCGGTCGTCGCCCGCCGGATAGACGTCAATCAGCTTGGCGACGAAGTCGGTGTCGGGGGCGTCCGTCGAGACGTACAGCCGAATGCGCACCGCACCGGTAATCTCGAGCGGCTCCGTGAGCGCCTCTCCCGTGAACGCGATCACGTCGGGCCGGCCACTGACCTGGCGCTGGTCCAGGGGGCCGGACGGAATCGTCAGGTTTGCGCCTCCAACCGTCGGACACGGGTCGGCCGGGTCATAGCGAAAGTCCCGGACAATCTCGTTGCTGTCGAGTGGTTCGAGTACGAGGTTTTGGCCGGCAAGGTAGTACGCCCTTTCTCTGGGCGGGAAAGGTGGCCAACGCACTGCACTCCGCCATTCCATACCCGGCGCGTCCGGGTCGCTGTCGTCTCCGATCACGTAGTACCAGACTTTGGGAGTCCCTGCCAACGCACTTCGGTCGCCTTTCATCCAGAAGTCGAACATGTCCATCCGCTGCTCGGATACCTTCAAGTCAGAGATATTGCCTGGAAACGTGAACGGCATATCCTTCGGAAAATCGCCGTGGGCAGTGGGCTTCATAATAAGCATCTGCCTGCCGCGGGCCTCACCCGCCCCATTGTATTGCCGTGCCGAGAAGCCGCGCAGCGTACCGTCTCGGAAGATGTCGTACCAGGAGCCCACAAACATCCCGGGGGTGTTAATTCGCCGCGCCCTCCGCGACACGTCAAGCTCCTTCCAAAAGTCGTCGTAGGCCGGATGCGAACGCATCAGTTCCCGCGCCTTCTTTCCATCTTCGCCGAACATACCCAACCAGGCATCGTTCTGTTCCCGGCGCCAAACGCCACCCGGATACGCAAGGTCGAAGTAGAAGTCCGTGGCCGCCGCTTCGATACTCTGACACGTCAGGTCGCGCGTCGACGCGCTCAATAGCGATTGGGTGTTGCCCGGCGCCGAATAACCCGTTCCGCCAATCCTTCCGTTGCACCACGATTGCCCCAGAAGCCACTGCACCGTGTCTTCACCGTCCCGGTTCTTTCCCCAACCATCGTCCAGGAATCCGGTAAAAGTCCCCTGGCTGCCATCCGTCCCACGGACACTTTGGATAACCACCGCATACCCTTTTGGAGCGTACTTCTTCGCTTCGCCGGCCCCCGCGGCCCTGGGATAGGGCGTGCGAATCAAGACCACGGGAAATGGGGGAGTACCGCCATCCGGCAGATACACGTCCGTCTTGAGGACTGTGCCGTCGCCCATAGGCACATCGATCGTTTCCGCGAGCAGGCCCAAGGAAACGAGGATCGGGCAGAGAATCAGAACGAACAAACGTAGGCGGCGTATGCAAGGCATGTGATCGAGTCTCCTCAAGAAGTGACATTCGGTGGCGAGCATCCTAACAAAGGTAAGCATGGAAATGAATTAATTGATATGGCTTAGCGTACATCGCTAGGATTCTGCATGTCTTTGGGGAGAAAGTTGCGCGTGTCTGTAAACCCTATCAGCCGTCATTGGTGGAACCGCATACTGCTGCTTCTGGCTGCTGCCACGCTCATCCTGCCGTCGTGTACGGCACGCAAGACCAGCGCTATCCTCGTTCCATCCACGCTCACGTTCGGACGTAGCCTCTCCCAACTCGAACTGAGTGTGACCCCGAACATACCCCTGCAACAGGAAATCACACTCGCCGCTTCGGATCCCTGGATGCTCGTATCGCCTACCGTCGTTAAACAACAGCTTGACGGCAAAGCTACCGTCGTCACAGTGAGAATCGCCAGGCACCTGATGAAGCCAGCCGGCAACAAGGGGGAACTGCTGGTGCAAGCTCCTGGTATTGCCGACATCATCGTGCCGGTCACGGCTGACGTCGTGCTGGCCGCGGACTTCACGCGGGATCCTGGAGAGGTCCTGGTTGGACACCCGGTCTCATTCAGCAATTCGTCGAGCGCCGTGTCGGGCTTGGAGACTGACATGAAGTGCCACTGGGATTTCGGCGACGGCACGAGCAGCACGGAGCAAAATCCGGTTCATGCTTACGAGTCCCCCGGGAGCTTCGACGTCGCCCTCTCGGTGACCTCGGGAGAGGTCTCGGACGTGCGCACTTGGGAGAAGTGTGTCCAGGTCATCCGTCCCCAAGCTCCCCAAGCCGACTTCTCGGTCTCGAACAGGCAACCAGCCCCGTATCGACCCGTTCAGTTTGTTGACTTGTCGGTACCTGGAACCGGGCCGCTCACGCGGTGGCTCTGGGATTTTGGAGACGGCGCGTCCAGCGACCAGCCAAGTCCGACCCACATCTACACCGCCGCCGCAGTCTATGACGTCTACCTCACCGTGACCTCGCCATACGGGGTGGACACCGAGATCAAGATTGGTTACATTGGGGCTTCCTCCGGTGCGACAGGGGAATCGAACTGAGTCCGGTAAAGAGTAAATCAAAACTTACTTGTGAGTTCGTTTGTAGACGAAAGTATTTTGGCGTCCTCAACAGGATGCTCAGACATCAAGAATCTGTTCATAAGAAATTTAATTGTTGCACATATGTTTCAACGCGTTTTCTTGTTTCAGAAGAAATTGCTGGCATACGGCGAAGCCATTCGTCTTCATAATCTGCAAACTATTTAATTATAAATATTTATAAATATACTATCGATGTTCTTCGGTCTTTAGAATGGGTCGAATCTTCCACTCAGGTGTATCCCCAAATCGGGTTTGAGCTTGCCCCTGATATCCAGCATGCCCGGCGAAGGAGTCTCCATAGGTGAGCCGGACTGCGTAAAACATACTTGCCACAGCCCATGTGCAAATCAAGACGCCAGAGGCAACCATAATCGCGAAATCACGGACCCCATAGCGATAGTCGTCGGAGATAATCGTCATATCATCTTCCCTCGGTCCAAGCAGAACGAGGAGCGTTGCCAAGACGGTATTGACGACGATGACCCATTCGGTCAGCATGCGTTGTTCGGTAAACCCGACTAAAGCCCGCTCGAAATTGCCGACGACCATGACCCATAGGAGCGCCAAGTACAGCAATTGGCCTCGTCCCAACCCGGAGGATGGCAGGAGCGCCAAAGGGCGACGAGAGTGGATTATCATCAGACTCACTGCCGCTACCGACAACAGGATATACGTCACATTGAACCACGTGCTTGCTGAAAACTGAAGCCACGCGCTCCAGCCTCCCACCAACGGAACGCGCATCACTTCGGGGACAACCTTCGCCTCGCTTACCCACACGACGACGTTCTTGGCCAAGTTCACATAAGGAATCAAGAGCACGACAAACGCGACGGCGAAGACTTGGGTCCACGGGCGCGTCCCGGCCTGCTCTTCCTCGGAGTCGAAGAAGGGAACCCGCACTGACAAGAGCCCTAGCGCCAAGGCAATGCCCAGCCCGTTGACAAGGCCATAGCTTTGCTCAAGGAAACTGTGCCAATTCGCACTTTGCCAGAAGGCCCAAGAAGGGTCGATTTCCGTTCCCGGCACGAGATTGGGATTGCCGGCCGAGACCATCATGAGCTTCAGGCAAGCAGCACCGGCAAAACCCACGCCACCGGCAAAGCCACTGACGAGAGCCGTATAGGCTACAGCCCTCAAGTCCTTTCTGAGGAAGTAAATCAAGGCTCCGAAGAACACCCCCGTAATCCCCGCCCAGTCATCTCCTCGGGGCGGAGACAATCTCAGGCCACCCCAATTTGAAAGAGAAAACATAGTTGGGGAGGGGGTAAACGCGAATAGGTTCGCGACGCAAAGGTACGAGCCTCGGATGAGGGAAGGGCCAAGCACTGGCAGCGCGAGGAATACAACGAACCAGCCCAACGCCATGTGCAGTAGAAGCGAAGCGCCGCAGCGCCATTGCCCGAACCAGGCGAAGTAGATTGCTAACCCAATGAGCACGCCGCAGCTCACCCCCAAGTAGGGGACAACGTCGGAGAAGAACTGAGGCCAGTTGGTCATCAGATTCGCGACATCGAAGTGGGTCGTATCCCCTTGTGGGACGACAAGAATCTCTGCCAAGCTCGCCGAATATCCGTACTCCTGGAGCGCCGTCTGTCCAAGCCACCCGAGGAGGCCCCCGGCCAAGGGACACAGGACAAAGACGGGTATTTCTATCAGCCACCTGAAGCGTCTTCCCCGTATCCGCTCCCAAAGGTCAAAGAGGCAAAGGCCAATCAAGGCGCAGAAGGCCTGAAGCCAATCGGTGTCGAACCAGTAGAAGGGGCCTTTCTGACGAAGCGAGGAAGTGGCGTGGCCCGCTGAATCCCATACGTGCTTTTCATAGTATCGAGCCAGAGGCTCCTCGCCAAACTTGAGGACAGTCCAGACAACAAACACCCACAGCAAGGGTTTGAACAGTTCGGATAGTCGCTGCCGGTCGGCCACAGCAGGAAAGGCGGTGCCGGCTCCTCCCAACCCAGCCCACAGGAACCCTATCCAGAAGAGTCCGATGAGCCCATACAACTGGGAGGGGGCATGCCCCGAATGGGTGTAGCTGATGACCTGCATGTACGAGATGGAGCCGCCGAATCCCCATCCCAGCGCCCCGAACATCCCGAAGTAGGCTACCCGTCTCCTCCAGTCTTCGC
>JBAZRU010000425.1:0-6423 GCA_041662805.1 Candidatus Hydrogenedentales bacterium
CCTATACGGAGATGTTCGGCGCGGCCTTGCCGGTTTCGGAGTTGTTGCTCCAGAGCGTGGGCGGAACTATTCGTCTGTTTCCCGCGTGGCCCAAAGGGACCAAGGCTGCGTTTGCGACGTTGCGGACAGAAGGCGGCTTCCTGGTTTCGGCGGAGCAGAACACCGAACGCGTTGTCTCAGTGCGCATTGAGAGCACGGCGGGCGGCGCGTTGCGCGTGTTGTCTCCGTGGAACAAGGGCGAAGTCAGCCGAGACGGCGGGACTTCGTGGAGCGCGATTGCGCTCGACGAGACGGGGATCTTGCGCGCGGAAACGCAACCCGGCGAGGTCGTGATGTTGCGTGCGGTTGGGTGAGATCAGGCCCGACCTAGATGTCCTCTAGGACCTATAGGACGTATAGATCCTGGAGGTCCTATATACCGCATGGGGGCGTTGGGATTTTTGGCCGCGCTCGTCCTTTGGGTTGCTTGGGGTCCTTTTCCGAGCGCTCTACGCAAACACGACCTTGAACGTCCGGATTTCGAAGGGCTTGATGAAGAATCGCACGTTGTTGCCGGCGGGCTTCACGGTGACGTCATTCTCTTCCATGAGGTCGCATTCCGTTACTTTTTTGGGTCGGCGCCCAAACGTCAGCGTTACGTCGCCGCGCTGGCCGTGCGCTTCGTAGAGGCGCACAATGATTGCGTCGGAGTCCTCGTGCTTCTTCACGGCGTCGATGACCACGTTCTCTACGTCAATGCTTGCGAAGGCATCCGCGGAGGGTAACGGCCCTTTTGCTTTTGGGGCCTGCACAGCGAGCAGCGGCACGTTCAGTTCGAAGCCTTGCCGCACCGCGCCGTTTCGCCATCCCCACGCGTGCGAATAGAGCGAGTACGTGAACTCGTGATATCCCTCGTCGGCGTGCGGGTCGGGGTCGATTGATGAGCGCAACAGCGACAAGCGCAGCACGCTGCCCTTCACGTCGTACCCGTACTTGCAGTCGTTTAGCAGCGTGACGCCAAAGTCGCCTTCGGAAAGGTCCGCCCAACGGTACGCTGGGACTTCGAAACGCGCGCGGTCTTGCGGCCAATTGTTGTGCGTGTTGCGCTCGATGGCAGCATATTGGATCTCGAACGTTGCACGCTGGGCGCGAACGTCCACGGGGAAGGCCACTTTCAACAAGGTGCGTTTCTCGTGCCAATCCACGCGCGTCACGAAATCCACGCGCGGCGACCCCGCGTACATGGTCACATCTTGCGTGAACGTGCTCTTGTCCGTCTTGCGCACGACCCGCACCACCGCGCGCACGGGACCGCTCTCGACCACTTCCATGCGTTCCGTGGTTTTGGGTTCCCACATGTTCGCCTCGAAGTTGTGATCGATGTCCCAGGCATCGTGAAGCCATGGGCGGTCGTCGAACAATTGAAGCACGTTGCCGCGCCGGCCTTTGGACAGTACCTCACGCCGCTCGATTTGGTCGTAGATACTGGTGAGGCAGCCCTTCTTGTCGAAGCGGATTCGAAGATACTGGTTTTCCATGCCTGCCGTGCTCGCCTTGAGAAAGTGACTGGGCTGGGCCGGAACGCGCCCCGGCACGATGCGGTACGTTGTGTACCCAAGCGGCGGCACGCCATTCGCTTCGAAAAGGAGCGAGCCATCCTCCGCGATTTGATGGGGGGTCGCAATGCCGGCGGGATTCAGTACCGCGAAATTGTTTTCGGGCAGCGTCGCCTTGACGTTCGCCACATCCGTGCGCACCCAGCCTAGCGTATTGAACACGACGATGGGCGCGCCCTCGCCGGACGTGTCGATGCCGCGCATGAGCGAGGCGAGTGCCGCGTCGCGCACGCCTTCGCCTTCCTTGCGCGCGTCCGCGTAGTCGGCGTCGGCCTGCGTGTAGACTTCGTTGATGGACGAGCCCGGCAAGATGTCGTGAAACTGGTTGGTCAAGACTGGCTTCCACGCGTTCCATAGCTTGGCTTGGTCATACTTTCCTCCGTTCATCACCGCGAGCACGCTCAACAACTCGGCATCGCGCAGCAACACCTCGCATTTGCGGTTGTTGCGTTTCGTACGCGCCTGCGTGGTCTGGCACCCGCGATGCAGTTCAAGGTATAGCTCGCCGTTGTATACGGGCAGCGTCTTGTCGCGCGTCTTCTGGCGCATGCGTTCGACGCAATCGGAGATGCGCCCGAACTCGCATTGCGGCACGCCGGTAATGTCCTTCATGCGCTTGCCGTGCTCGATCATGCTCATGGTGGGACCACCGCCGCCGTCGCCCCAGCCGAATGCGTAGGGCAATTCGTCGGACAATTCCTTTTGCTTGAACAAGCGCCATTGCTTGATGCATTTCTCGGGCACGGGGTTCCCGTTGTAGTTCAACGGAGGCATCAGCGCGAAGACCCGCGAACCGTCGCTCCCTTCCCATTCGAACATGCTGTAGGGGAATTGCGTCATCTTGGACCAGTCAATCTTGGTCGTGACGAAGGCGTTGAGCCCGGCTTTCTTGATGATTTGGGGGAGCGACCACATGTAGCCGAAGGAGTCGGGGACCCAGACGATCTTCGAGCGCTTGCCGAATTCGCGCTCGTAGAAACGGTTGCCATACAGGTACTGGCGCACCATCGATTCGCCCGACGGCACGTTGTGATCGGGTTCGCACCAAGGCGCGCCGCACAATTCCCAGCGCCCCTCCTTCACACGTTCCTTGATGCGCGCATACAACTCGGGGTAGTGCGTCTTGATCCACTCGTATTGAATGGGCTGGCTGCACGAAAAGTGGAATTCCGGGTAGCGGTCCATGAGGTTGAGCATGGTGGAAAAGGTGCGCGCGCATTTGCGTTGGGTTTCGCGCAGCGGCCACAACCAGGCCGTGTCGATGTGGGCGTGCCCGGCGAGCACCAGCTTCCCCATATCGGTGTCGGCGGAAAACGCACGGAGGCCTCGGCGCAGTGTGCGCTGGGCATGCGCGATGGAATCGAAGTACGAGGCTTCGCCGACGTGCTGCAAGTCGACGCTGCGCACGCACTCGTCCAGCAGGGCCATGAGGTGGCGCGCCCGCGCCGTGTTCTGGTCGAGTTGCTCCCAGACTTCAAAGACAACCGTGCAGTCCCAGTAGAAATCCCAGACTTGCGGATTCATGACGGCAATATCGGCATACGCGAACACGTGCCGCAGGTCGTAGCGCGTGCTGGGGCACGTTTCAAGGACGATCTCGAACGCCTCTCCCCCACGCGCCTTTTCCGCGAGATACAACTCGTCGCGATTGCGGTCCAGTCCCTGGAACGGGGCGCCATTGACGTAGGCGAGCGCTTCGCCCCCCTCGTTGAGATCGGGAGTACCCGGCACGAAGGAGGCCTGCGCCGTGCGCACGAGCGCGACCACGCGTTGTCCCTTCATGGAGGCGGGGACCGTGACGTGCATGCGGAACCACGTGGTCTGGTCGAGGCCGCCCCACATGCCCAATACCTTGAACGGCTTCCACCCCGTCTCCGGCGCGCGCTCGGGGCCTTTGCCCGTGCCCGTGACGCAGCATTCGAGATTGCCAATGGGTTGGCGCTGGCTATAGATGGTCTGCTCGATCTCTGCGATGCGGTTGCGGATCTGGATAGACTCAATACGGCGTTCGACGTCGAAATGAGGCATTGGGCGGATGTCCTTCGAAAGATAGGGGAAATGTCGGGAAGCTCGGAAACAGGATTATAGCGGCAGGGAAATGTGTAGAAAAGTGCGAGGGGAAACGTGGCACGAGATTCAACTCACCGCGGGCGCTTTCCATTTTGCAGTGGATTGCGTAAAATCACGCCCCTGCACAGCGCCGCATGGTACTTGGGGCAACAGCAACGCACTACGCTTAGGGGATGGCCAATGAGCCGAGGGTACGAGATTCACGTTATCGCCAACACACATTGGGACCGGGAATGGCTTTACAATTTTCAAGAGACGCGGCAGATGCTCGTCGAGTTGCTCGACCTGCTGCTCGACGTGCTCGATACGGAACCCCGGTATAAGTCGTTCCTGCTGGATGGGCAGTCGGTGCCTATCGACGACTATCTCGAACTGCGTCCCGAGAACCGCGCGCGTCTCGACAAGCACGTCGCGGACGGGCGGCTGCTCATCGGCCCGTGGTACACGTTGCCGGAGTGCTTCACGGTCAACGGCGAATCGTTGGTGCGCAATCTCATGTATGGCCATCGTGTGTCGCGCGAGCATGGCGGCGTCATGAAGGTTGGGCACACGGCCTTTTCGTACGGGCAGAACTCGCAGATGCCGCAGATCTATCAGGGGTTCGGCATCGACGTGATGTTGTTTTACCACGGCGTCTCGCACGACCAGGTGGCCAACGAGTTTATCTTCGAAGCGGCGGACGGCACGCGGATTCTCGGGTCGCAGATGAGTTCGGGCGCGCGCTACAACTTCTACCACAACGTGTACCGGCCCGCCGTGTTCGGCAAGAACATCGACGAGCGGATGTATCAATGGACGGAAGGCGGGTTGCCGTTCCATCTTTGCCGCGAGGATCGGAGCATGGGCCATCACATACTTCTCGACCCTGTGCGCGGATTCGACAAGGAACGCGCGCGGAAGTGCATTGCGGCGTTGCGCGAAAAGGAAGCGAACATCGCAACGACGAAGTTCCTCGCGTTCATGATGGGGCATGATAGCAGCCTTCCAGATCTCGTCGAGATGGATTTGATCGACGAGGCGCGGAAGGTGCTCGAAGGCGACACAATTCTGCACAGCCGTTTGCCCGATCTTGTGGTGAAGGTGAAGAAGGCCGCGAAAAATCTCGAAGTGTTGAAGGGCGAGCGGCGCACGCCGATCTTGATGAACCAACGCATTCATCTCTACAGCGACGTGCTGTCGAGCCGGACGCGCGTGAAGCGTCTAAACGCGCTCGCGGAGCAGGGGCTCCAGCGCTGGGCGGAACCGTTCGCGGCGCTCGCCTGGCGCCTGGGTGCGGCGTACCCAGCGTCGTCGCTTGACCTTGCGTGGAAGACGCTGCTCAAGTGCCAGCCGCACGACAGCATTTCCGGCAGCGGTGTTGACGATATCGAGCGCGACGTGCGCGACCGGCTGCGGCAGACGATTAATCTCTCCGATTCGGTGCTTGCGCGCAGCCTGCAACACATTCAGCGGCGCATCGACAATTCCAGCGCGGGCCGCGACGATGTACTCGTTACCGTATTCAACGCGTCGCCGCGTCCGCGCACCGAGGTGGTGACTGCCGTTGTGGATGTGCCGCGCACGAGCGCGATGAGTGGCTTCGAGGTTGCGGACGTGGGCGCGGAGACGCCCGCGAAGCGCAAGCCCGAGCCGGTGCAGTTTGCCACGCGCAAGCCGCACCATGCGGTCGTGAATCACGCCGCCGACGCGACGTACATGCTCGAAAGCGAGCAGGTGAAGTTCCATTTCCAGGCCAGGGAGATTCCCGCGTTTGGCTACAGCACGTTCAAGCTAGTGCCCACGAAGACGTTTGGGCGCGGCGGGCTCGTGTGCGGGCGGGAGGCGATGGAGAACGAGCATCTGTGCGTGGCCATCAACGCGGATGGCACGCTAAGCGTGCTGCACAAAGAGACCGGCGCATGGTACGACGGCCTGCACTCCTTTGAAGACGGTGGCGAAGTGGGCAACGCGTGGATGCACATCGAGCCGGCCATCGACCGGATCGTGTCGAGTATCGGCGCGCCCGTTTCGATTGCGCTAGAAGAGAATGGGCCAATGCTTGCGCGGTACCGCGTCGATTACGAACTGACGATTCCCGCGACGTTCGACGAGGCGGGTGGCGATGCGTGGCGTCGGCTCGACGGCGGGGGTAGCGCGGCGCGACGTAGCGAAGAGACGGTGCCGCTGCGCATCACCTCGTTTGTGACGTTGCGCGAAGGCGCGCGGTCCGTGGAAGTGACGACGCGCTTCGACAACACGGCGCGGTATCACCGCCTGCGCGTGTTGTTCCCGACGCATCGGAAGACGGAAGTCTGCCACGTGGAGACGCCGTTCGACGTGGTGGAACGTCCGGCGGAACACGGCGCTGACAGTCCGTGGCAGGCGGCCAACGCGACGTTCCCGATGCAGCGTTTCGTGGATGTGAGCGACAAGCGCGGCGGCCTCGCGGTCATCAACGACGGGTTGCGCGAGTACGAGATCGCGCCGGGCGACGAGCGCGCGATTGCCGTGACGCTGATGCGCGCTTATGAGATTGCGTTGACGACCGTGAGCAAACGGTGGGAACGCCACCCCGAGATGGAGTTGTCGCAATGTCCCGGCGAGCACGAGTTCCGCTACTTTATCTATCCGCATGCGGGGTCGTGGGATCGCGCGGACGTGTACAGCGAAGTCGAGCGATTGAATGTGCCACTCGAACTGGCGCAGGCCGGCCCACACAAAGGCGATTTGCCGCGACGCGCAGGTTTTCTGAGCGTCGAACCCGCGAACGCCGTGGTCA
>JBAZRU010000426.1:0-6415 GCA_041662805.1 Candidatus Hydrogenedentales bacterium
ATGGACAATCTCCTCGAACTGCTGGACAAGGATCCCGAGTTTCATTCATTCACGATGGATTCGCAGACCTTGTGCGTCGAGGACTATCTCGAACTTCGGCCCGAGAAGCGCGCGACCATCGAGAAGCACGTGAAGTCCGGCCGCCTTATCGTGGGGCCGTGGTACTCGCTGCCGGAGGAATACCTTGTCAATGCGGAGTCGTTGACGCGCAATCTTCTTGTTGGCCATCGCGTGGCGCAAGACCTCGGCGAGGTCTCGAAGATTGGCTACACGCCGTTCGGCTATGGCCAGACTTCGCAGATGCCGCAGCTTTACAACGGGTTCGACATCGACACGATCATTTTCTATCGCGGCATCAACACGCCGCACAGCGAATTTGTTCTGGAAGGCCCGGATGGCTCGCGGCTGCTGGGGATGCGCTTCGGGACCATGAGCCGGTTTAGCTACTACGTTTACGTCTACCGCGTGCTGCGCTACGGGTCCGATGACGTGTTCGCGCGTTACGACTGGGATCGCGGTTCCGCGCCGTTCCGCCTCGCACGCGAGGACAGGCCGCGCGATCACTATTACGTGCTCGACAAACACATCAAGCAGTGGAACGACAAGCCGATTCGCGAGCAGTTGCAGAAGCTCGTGCGCGACGAGTCGGAGCATTTCACCACGAGCCACATCTGCTGCATGCAAGGCTTCGATACGAGCGACCCCGACCCGGAAGAGTCGCGCATCATGAAGCTCTGCCAGAAGCTGCTGCCCGAACACGACATCAAGTTGTCGGACCTGCGCACCTATATGGAAGCCATGCGCAAGGAAGTGAAGAACCCCACCGTCCTCACGGGCGAAAGCCGCGATCCCGGTTCGACAGGCAAGTGGACGCACCTCATGGGCGACGTCCTCAGCGCGCGCACACGCTTGAGGCGCGCGAACCATCGCGCCGAAGTGGCCTTGCAGCGACTTGCGGAACCGTGGAGCGCCATCGGCTCCATGGTCGGCGGCGAATATGTAAAGTCGGCCTTCGACCGCGCGTGGAAGCTGCTGTTGCAGAACCATCCTCACGACACGATCACCGGCGCGGGCATCGACCAGATGGAGAAGGATTCTCTCTACCGTTTCGACCAGATCTGCATCATTAGCGAAGGCCTCGCACGGCGCGGCATGGGCGCGGTCCAGATCGCGGTGGACAACTCGGACCTGTCGCCGAAGGATTCCGTGCTGACCGTGTTCAACCCGTCGCCGTTCCCGCGCAAGGGCGTCGTGTCCGCGTTCATCGACATGCCGGACAAGATGGAGTACGACGCGTTCAGCATTCGTACGCCCGACGGCAAGAAAGTGTCGCGAATCCAGCGCAAAGAGCAGTTCGCGTGGAGCACGCTTATCCGCAACCTGCAAGACATCTCCATCGAAATGAACTCCCAACGCGTGCTGTGCCACGTCGAAGTGGACGACATCCCCGCGTTTGGCTACAAGACCTACCACATCGTCCGCGAGCCGAAATGGCAGTACGAGCCTGGCTCGCTCGCGCCCGAGACGAATGTGCTTGAGAACGAATTCCTGCGTGTCGTGTTCAACAGCGACGGCACGCTCGACATGACGCACAAGGAAACCGGCCAAGTCTACGCCGGGCTGCATTACCTCGAAGACACGGGCGAAACCGGCCATTCGTGGATCCACATGGAGCCGCATACGAACGAGACAATCACGTCGCATGGTTTCCCGTGCGCGATTGTGCTGGAAGAAGCGGGGCCGCTGTTGGCGCGCATGCGCGTCGAGTACCGCATGGAAATTCACGCGGCGCACGAAGGAGCGCAAGACGCTCGTCGTCACCAGCCGGTTCACGTTGCGCGCGGGCCAGCGCCGTCTCGACGTGACCACGTCGCTCGACAACCAGTGCCGCAACCATCGCCTGCGCGTCATGTTCCCGACGCGCCTCAAGGCGAAGGAGACGTATTCGGAAGCTGCCTACGACGTTATCGCGCGCGACATCACCGTCAAGAAGGGCGGGGCCTACTACGGCCGCCTAAATCCGCAGTATCCGATGTACCGTTTCGTCGATATGTCCGACGGCAAGAAAGGCTTCGCGCTGCTGAACACGGGCATCCGCGAATACGAAGCGGTCGACAACAAAGAGCGGACGCTAGGCCTCACGTTGTTCCGCGCGTTCACCTATCGCAACTGCCCCATCTTCGGGCGTTGGGAAGTCTATCCGGAAATGGACCTCGCGCAGTGCATCGGTCCGCATGAATGGACCTACAGCATTTTCCCGCACAAAGGCGATTGGACCAACGGCGTCTTCCAGGAAGCTGACGAACTCAACCTCCCGCTCGACCCCGCGCAGTGCGGCCCGCACAAGGGCACGCTGCCTAAAGCGCAAGGATTCCTGTCAGTCAGCGGCGGCAACGTCCAGCTCACCGCGTTCAAACGCCACGAGGATCGCGACAAGAGCTACGTTGTCCGCGTGTTCAACCCCGAAGACAAACCTGTCGCTGCACAACTGAAGTTCGCCAAGCCCGTCAAAAAGGCTTGGCTCACCAACCTCAACGAAGAACGCAGAGATGAGCTGAAGCCGAAGGGTTCGGCCATTTCGCTGAAGCTGGCGAAGAAGAAGATCGTTACGGTGGAAGTCACGTTCTAGCGATTGAGTGAGAATCGATCTCTCCGGGCCGGAGCGCCGGCGCGCACTCCGGCTCGGTTTTGTCTATACTTTCCACACGAAGAAGTCTGTCGTGCTCGTTTTTTTGCGGTGGATTTGACTCCGAGGCATTCAAGCATAAATCGATCCTCACGTGACTGAGCCTCGGGTAACTATCCACAGAAATCCTACAGTAATACACAATGCGGTCGCGCCGTAAAGCTTGCCCACGGCGTCACCCTTCCATACTGCCACCGTCCCAAATCCTATCGGCGCGCAAATGAGAACTGCCAAGGCCCCAGCGGCCACCAAAGGGCAAAACTCATTCATCGGACCTATCAGTGTCTTCACAAGCGAAGTCCCCAACACAAGCCACAATTGCACAACCCACAGCAGAAGCGCGATGAAGCCCTCACGTCTTTGTCTCTCAGGTATTACGCGCATCATTTCTTGCGAGCATCCATTTGTTGGTCGTGCGAGACGGCCCGAGGCATCTCCTGGCCTCGCGAGCAAGCCTCTTTCGTTGATAACGCAGCATCCGGCACGGACGTTGACTGAGCGTGATGAGTCGTCGGCATCGCGTGGCGTATAGTAGGGGCATGAACAAGACGCACTTCATATACTGGCAAGATGGCGGCATGTGGCTGGGCTATCTTGAAGAATACCCCGACTACATGACTCAGGGTGATTCATTCGAGGATTTGACTGAACACCTGCTGGATCTTCACAAGGACCTGAGCGGCGAGCACTCTCATTGGGCTAAGCTCTCAGGTGCCTTATCATTGCCGCCACTTCCGCTTCGGGAAGCCGCACAAGTATGTCGTCTTGCCAAACCTCAAGGGCGCTTATGAGCGCTCTTTTCGAAGTAAGCTTCTCATCGGCAATCTGGGCCACTGCCCAAAGAACACCGTGACACTCTATCTCAAGCTCCTGAGCAGTTTCCCGCAATCTCCGATCTCCGGTCAGGAGCACGCTATCTTGCTCACGTTCGACAATGACAAGCGCCGTACAGTCATGAAAACTCAAAACTGGACGCGTTCGTTGGAATTCCAGTACACGCGCCATTTCCGTTGCTTCTACGCCTGCAACTGTCATGGTCCGGCGCATCAATCCTATTTCCGCCTTGGAGAAGCTCAGGAGTTCATCGGCCAAAATGTCCTCTGGAACGACCAAATCGAACGGCAGGCGCGTGAAGACTTCGAGCAGTCCGCCCTTCTTCAAATCGATAGGCGCCGAACTGTCGCTAACGATGACTCGCATGCGCCACCACGGGACCTCTCAGGCCATTCTCAACTTCGGACAGCGGCAACCGCAGTAATTCAACCGCCTTCGAGATGGAAATCATGTCCTCCGCCGCAGCACGGTACACCATCCGTTCGAATCGTTTGGGACGTTCGGAGTCGTCATTCTCAAGAGGTGAAGGTTCTTCGGTCCTCCATCGATTCGCGTACGTTCGGAACGCGTACTCGACCTGGGAATGCTCCAGCGCGCCAACTTGCTCCAATCGCATCAGAAACGCAGCCGCGGACACTCGGTAGAGCCTCTTTAGATCGAGGATTTCTCGAACTCCGACGGAGCTTCGTCGGCCTCCTATCTCCCTCCGCAGGTGTTCTCCATTGACGAGTAACGCGCCCGCAAATCGGTGACACAGCTTTTCGATATCTTCGGCGCCGCCCGGCGAAATAACCTGGTGGCCCAATTCATGCGCGAGATTGAAACGCCTGCGTTCCAGGGTCTGTCTGCAATTTGCCACAATGACCGGAATCGCGCTGCGATTATTGGGACGCTTCACCAGGCAAGTGAGTCCCGACACCTTCTCCGGCAATTCGGTCAGCAAAACTTTGACTCCGCGCTCCTCCAAAACTTCGGTCATGCTTGGAATAGGGCCGGTTCCAAGTTGCCATTCCGCCCTAAGGTCATCGGCAAGCTTCTCGGCATCGCCGGGGCCTTTGATCCGCCGGGGCATGCCTTTTGGACAAGACCAACCCGCGCTGTCCAGGGCGAGGATTTCCTCGATCTGCACGTAACGTTCGACCCACTCGATCACTTCGGTTTCGACGCGCGCGCGATCTTTTGCGCTGGTGTTGCATTTGGTCCGAAACTCGACGCCGCTTAGCTCGACTTCTTGCGATGCCAGAAGGTACGGGATGCTTACCCCCAACGCTCTACTCAGCGCGATGAGCACAGCAGAGCCAGGCGACATTTCCCCCCGCTCATATTTTCCGATCGCCTGGGCGGAGACGAGGTTGTCGATTCTGCTTTCCAAATCTCGCAACGAAAACCCACACTTGCTTCTAGCCAGTTTCAGGCGCATGCCGTTCATTCGCTCACCTCCGTGCGTGGTTTACACTACGCATGATATTATGGAAATTGTAAACCACGAGAATCGCCTTCGTCAAGATAGTGGCGAATGAGATCAATGCCGATCCGCTACTTGAGAATGGGTTATTGCCATGATCGATATCGCGAGCCTTGGCGCTTCCGAGATCTCTCTCAGATTCCGATCACGCTCCATTTCCCTTCTCCACCAGCCCGATACCGCAACACCCCATCTCGTCGTCGGAGTACCTTCCGCCGGAGCGCTTTGTCCAGAACATGCTGAAGTTGGGAGTATCGGCGAATTTCCCACCGAACGTATAGGGCACGCCCTCGTCGAGGAAGACGTTGGCGGTGTAGCTGGAGATGGGAATGGTCCCGCGCAGGTGGAATCGATACGAATTGGGGCCATCGCTATCCAGCTTGTCCAAGGGGATGCTCCAGACGACTTCGACTTTGGCGGATTTCAGCGCGGGTTCGGGAAGTCCAGGCATTACAGTGTAGTTGCCTTCTCCCGGACGGCCGGTATCGGCGGCGAAGGGGGCTTTCCTGCCGTCGAAAGTGACGGATTCGAGCGTCGCTCCGGGTTGGGAGATGCGGATAGGGAGACTGGCGACGCAGTCGGGACATTTAGTGATGCTGATGCGCGAGTATGCGCGCATGAGTCCGTCCGTGGTGATGTGGGCGTCGATCACTTCCTGGCCGCCGTAGACTTGCGACTTCATATTCGTCGCGCTGCTGGACACGCTAAACACCAGGGCCATGGTGACCAGCACCAGAACACCCGCGCACAGGACACTGAGCGCTTTGAATGAAATGCGGTCGAGGGCGGCGTTGTAGTACTTCGTCATGACTGAACCTCCTTGCTTTCGCTGGCACTGTGAGACGGATTCAGGTGCTCAAGGATAGAGAGCTGCGTCTCCCGAACGGTCTCGAGAATCGTGTTCATGGTCATCAGATTTCCGTAGGCGAGCTTAACGAGCACGGTGATTTCAAAGCCGATCACGACGGCGATGACCCCGAACAGCATGGCGCGGATATCCTGTGAATCGCGGACGGTCAGCGCCCCTTCCAGCATCACCAAGAGACCAATCAGGCAGTAGAAGGTCATCGAAAGCAGGTGCTTCTTCTGTTTCCGCTCACTCTCTTGCTTGAGCTTGGCCATCAATTCCCCGGTGCGTTCGGAATCGAGGGGGCCTCCGCTCTCCATGTCGTCCAATAGCTGCTTCCAATCATTCATGATGCGATTCCTCCATCAAGCGCCGCAGTTCTTGGCGAGCGCGGTACAAACGCGACTTGACTGAACCGACTGGGCTTCCTGTTATCTCGCCGATTTCCCGTATCGAGAACGACTCTACGTAGAAGAGTTCCAATAGCATGCGCTGGTCCGGCTCGATTCGGGCGAGCGCGGCGTCAAGCCGCTCATTGCCGGTTGCCGGGGGGTCGGGTCTGTTCGATTCAACTGCGTACGTT
>JBAZRU010000427.1:0-6409 GCA_041662805.1 Candidatus Hydrogenedentales bacterium
CTCATGATGAAGGTTGCTGCTCTGATCTTGCTGGCGGCGTTCTTCGCTCCGGCCGTCTTCGCGGAGGGCATCTCCGTACAGGCTTTGGCGGCGGGAACGCCGCCGGCAATCGACGGAAAGCTCGACGATGCGGTGTGGCAAGGGGGCGAATGGTCCAGCGGATTCTCGTTGCTCGACAAGCCCGAGGCGGTCGTCGCGGTCCAGGCGCGATTCAAGGTGGCGATAGACGCGGCGAACATCTACTTCGCGGTTCAGGCCGATGAACCGGACATCGCGAACCAGGTCAAGGCCGTCACTGAACGGGACGGCAAGGTCTATCACGATGATTGCATCGAGATCATGATCGGCGCGGACCCGGACGGAAGCCGCTACCTTCACTTTGTCGTCAACCCGCTGGGCGCATTGTTCGACGAGGAACTCTTCAACGAAGGGAACGAGGCCAATCGGACGTGGGATGCGGGTGGCGCGGTCGGCGTGGCGCTAGAACCGAATGCGTGGACGCTGGAACTCGCCGTGCCCCTCGTGGATATCGGGCTCACCGCGAAGGGACAAGGTGGTTGGATTCTGAATGTGGCGCGCGAACGGCGGTCGGGAGCGGTGGAAGAGTTGTCCTCGTTCGTGCCGCTGACGGGCGGATTTCATCAACCTACGCGGTTTGCGGCGCTGCACCTCCCTGAACTGGATGTGGCCCGGTTCTTGTGGGACGTGCGCTATCCGTATGAAGTCGAAGTGCGCCCCGAGGGTGACGCGCTTTCCTGTTCTGCAAAGACGTACCTCGAAAACCAGACCGGCGCGTTCCGGTTCTTCGCGCTACGGCCAACGTGGCGCATCGCGGACGCGGAAGTCGTTGGCCCCGACGTGCTCGGCGGACTCGACGCGGGACAGTCAAAGGAGATCGCGTTTGCGTTTCCCGTTCCGCAACGCGGAGCAGGGACGCTCACAATCGAAGTGCGCGACAGGAAGAATCCCGAGACGTTGTGGGCCGTGCGCAAGCGTCAGATGACGCTCGAGTACGTCCCCATCGTCGTGGATGTGATGCAGCCGCATTATCGCAACAGCATCTACGCGACCGAGTCGTTCGGCGCGATTGAGGCCACGGTCCAATTGGTGGTGAGCGCAGAGCAACGCGCCAATGCCGAACTGCTGGTGTCGCTGGCATCGGAAGCGAATCCGGGCCAATCCGTGGCCGAGCAAACCTTTCCCGCGAGCGAGGACGCGGTGGCCGTGTCGTTGCCGATACCCGTGCTGGAGCCGGGGCGATACGTGTTCGCGGTCACGTTGCGGCGGAACGGGGAAACAATCGAGCGCGCCGAGACGGTAATCCGAAAGCTGCCCAAGGTCGCAGACGAATGGCGGCTCGACGAAAACAACGTGCTGCTTCACAACGGCGAACCCTTCCTGCCGTTCGGATGGTTCGCGATGTCGGCGGAGGAAATGGCGAAGCCGGACTGTCCGTATACGGTCGCGCATGACTACAACGCGCATTGGTTTCCGGTCGAGAAGGTCCGGGCGAACCTGGACGCGTTCGTGGCTGCGGGCAAAGTGCTTGCGATCGATCCGTATCCGTCGCCGGAGATGACCGATACGGGGACGGCGTACGGGCAACCGTTGTCCGACTCGGAAGCGGAAGCGTTGCGCCAGCGCGTGCGTGCGTTGAAGGACCATCCGGGGTTGTTCGCGTGGTACATGGCCGACGAACCGGAGCTCACCCCGGCCTTGCCCGAACGGATGCGGCAGATCTACGAGGTCGTGGCCGAGGAAGACCCCTATCATCCGTGCATCATGCTGAACGACACGATCGCGGGCATCTACAAATATGTTGACGGAGGCGACGTGCTCATGCCGGATCCGTATCCGTGTTTCGTGAAGGGTGGGCTTGCAGCCATGCCCATCGAGAAGGTCTCGGAGTTCATGCAGGCGTGCCGCGATGCCGCGCAGGGGCGGCGCGCCCTGTGGATCACGCCGCAGGCCTTCAACTATGGCGACTATGGCCGCGAGAACAATCGCGCGCCGTCTTTCGACGAACTGCGAAACATGACCTACCAGGCCGTCGTCGAAGACACGAAGGGCTTCATCTACTACCTGTGGGGAGACAGTCTCAGCTACATGGGATTGCGCGTAGGCATGCCCTTCCTCGCGAGAGAAGTTGCGGACCTCAAAGAAGCCATCCTCGCACCGGACGTGGCCGGGGCAGTTCAGATGGAAGCGCCGTTGCCGGAACACATGCATTCCTCGGCGCGGAAGATTGGAGAGCGGGTCTACGTATTCGCCGTAAACACGTCGCCGGAAGCGCAGCAAGCGGGTTTTGCGCTCGGCGATACGCTGGGGGCAGTCTCGGAATTGCACGTGGTGTCGGAAGGACGTTCGATTCTGCGCAGAGAGAACGGACGCTTCTCCGATGCTTTCGGTCCCTACGCCACGCACATCTACGCGACCAATCCCGCGCTTGCCCAACGTGAAAGCGTCGCCGCCGCACAGGCCGAGGTCGACACGCTCGACGCCGCAAGGAAGAAGCCCGGCAACGTGGCGTTCGAAGATTCCGGCGTGACGATCACGGTTTCATCGAAGGCACGTTTCGGTTCGACGCCCGACCGGATCGTCGATGGCGTGGAAGACGGCATGGGGTGGCGCGACGGGACCATGGACGAGTGTCCGGATTGGGTGGAACTTACGTGGCCCGCGCCGGTCGAGGTGGGGCGCGTCGTTGTGTGGACGAACACCGCGGAAGACATCGCCCTGCTTGTGCCGGAGGGTGATGGCTGGAAGGAAGCGGGCGCTGTGACTGGGGCGAAGGACCCCAGCGTATCGGTGAGCATGCCGGTCGTTGCGGCGAACAAGCTGCGTATCGAGGTTCGGAAGAACCGGCCTGATAAGAGAGAGACTCACATCACGGAAATCGAAGCATATAAGGAGTGACGGAAATGACGCGCATTGCACGGACCTGTCTCGCGCTGTGCGTCCTGTGCTCGGCGTCGCTCGCGGAGGCCGCCGAGCTGGTCGCGCACTGGCCGATGGAAGAAGTGAAGGACGGCGCGCTCGCGGATGCTTCCGGAAAAGGCCACGACGCCGAGCTGTTCGGCAACGGCGCCCCGAGTATTGTAGAAGGCATTGTCGGCAAGGCGTTGGACTTCAAGCCCGAAGCCGAAGGCGGATTCACCGTCGCCCATTCCGAAACGCTCAACCTCCCCGAGGGCTTGACGGTCATGGCCTGGGTCAAGCCCACAGACCAGCACACGAGCACCGAGATTCTCTGTATGAAGGGCGACAAAAGCGGCGACCCGCCGTGGCCCGGCTGGCGGCTCCGCTTCGCGTGGACGCGTCTCCTGTTCGAGTTCGGAACGGCGGACGGGCGCGAGTGCAGCGCCATCTCCCCGGAATGGTCCGTGCCTGCCGGATTCTGGTCCCACGTCGCGGCCACCTACGACGGCAAGGCCATTCGCATCTACGTGAATGCCGTGCAGGTCGCCGAACAAACCGTCGAAGGCTCGCTCGCGCCTCAAGATCGCCCCGCCATTCTCGCCAACTACGTGGGCCGAAAAAACGCCTACGCGTTTCAGGGAAGCATCGACGATGTAAAGGTCTTTGCCGGCCCCCTCTCGCAAGACGAGATCTTCAAGGAAGCAGCAAATCCATAGCTGGAACTGCAAAGTCAGTTGATGGTAAGGGTAGGCGCTCCTCTAGAAATCCGGGGGCAAGTGCGGTGTCGCGAAAGGGGCACGCGTTATTGAGAGGCAAAGATTGCCACCCTTTTGTACAGGAGAGCAAGTATGAATGGACGAGATGATCTTCAGAGGCGCACGCAACAGCGGTACGCTGACTTGGCAAGATGCGAATCCTCTTCTCGCGATAAGGAGGCAGGAAAACTCGAGCCGATCGAACAGGCAAAATCCAATGGATACACAGAAGGAGAGCTATCTTGTGTCCCGCCGGGGGCCATCATGGGGATGGGCTGTGGTAACCCGACAGCCATGGCAGACCTGCGACCGGCTGAAACCGTGTTGGATATCGGATGTGGTGGCGGACTCGACGTGTTTCTTGCAGCAAATGCGGTGGGTAACAACGGCAGGGTGATAGGCATAGACCCTACGCCGCAAATGGTCGAACGGGCGCGAGAGAACGCGCGGCACGGCGATTACCCCAACGTCCGTTTCGAACAAGGCGAGGTCGAGCATCTGCCCATCGAGGATGAATCGGTGGACGTCGTGATCAGCAATTGCGTCCTCAACCACTGCCTCGACAAGCCGGCGGCATTTCGTGAAATCCGGAGGGTGCTGAAACCCGACGGAAGGATGCAGATCGCCGACCTCGTCACCATCGGAGAGTTTTCGCAGGATGCCTTTGAAGACCCAGTCTGGGGTGCCTGGCTGTCCGTAGCGTCCGGCAGGCAAGTGTACCTCGATGCGATCAGGAAAGCAGGATTCACAGACATCCGTGTGGTTTCCCGTGGTCCATTCAAGATGGCAGAGGTAGACCCACGCCTAGCGGGGAAGATTGAAAGCATCCAGGTCGCTGCGCGCCCCTGACGAACGTCGGCCATCAGTAGGTTCCGCTCATCCGGTCTATGCGCACGGAGCCTGATTGCTTGTATCCTAGAACCCCGAATTCCTACTATCAACGATATCGTTGTCATGCGCAGAAATCCACTTTAGGACTCCCGATCCGGGGCAAGGATCTCCCTTCAAGACAGTGGACAAGCGGCCATGAGAAGGGGGCTCATAAAGCCGGAAATCCGGACCCAGTTGGGCCCATCATTGACACGCAACATATTTATTAACAATGTCTTACGCATGAAACAATCCCCTTGTCTCCTGGACAGCGCAACCAGCGATAGTACCATCATATAACGGGGCAGCGATCACGCCGTTACTATTTTTCTTATTGTGCGCAAATATCTTATTGACAAAATTAATGAAATGTCCTACGTTGTCATAAGCGGATCGGGCATGGTGCCCGGCCGGAAGTGGGGACTCAAAGACGAAAGGAATTGAGTTATGAGAAGCATTTCTCGCAGTTCGAAATGCTGGTCACGGCGCATGGTGTTCGCGGGAGTGGTGCTCGCGGTCGCGATGAGCAGTCCTCTGGCCCTGGCGGTGAATTACACACCCGGCACTTCAATCATGGTCTACATTCATGGCTTCGACAACGACGGCTGGACCTACACAAACGTGTACGGCGACGATTCGACCATCGACGACATCGCCGGTCCGGTGAACCAAATCGCGGCATTCACGGGCCGCCCAACCAACATCGCGGACCCGACCGCGCCGAACCAGGTGTGCGGAGCGACGTACTACGGCACGGTCGCCCCTGCTTGGTACACGGCCACCGATATCGCGGAGGACAGCGCGGCGGTGAGCAGCGTGCCGCGCTACGCGCTGCGCATGGCCAAGTACATCGATCACGTGCTTGCACGCTCCGGCGCCACGTCGGCAATCATCCTTTCGGGAAGCTTCGGCACGGAGATCACGCGGTACATGATCGAGAACAATCTGTGCAACCTGGCGAGCGACCAGATGATTTCCCGCTGGATGCCGATCGTGGGCGTGATGCAGGGCAACTGGGCGGCCAGCAGTATCAATTACGATCTGCTGGGACCTATCTTCGGCGAAGACCCCTCTCCCGATATCGACCACATGCAGTATGACTGGGTCGATGCGAATATTTCGGCGCACGCCACGATGAACTCGCCGTACTTCGGCCCGATCATCATCACCCAATTCGTCGCGACCGACGACGGCGACGGCTACATCACCGCGCTGTGCAATCAGCCCAACGACGGCACGAACAACACCGACGACGAGAAGTTCAGCGGCTACACGACGACGGCCGCGCTGCATGCGACCACCGACGGTGTTCTCCAGATGCCCGGTCTTGCGTACTATCCCACGCAGCACACCGGCATCGTGGACCACATGGGCATGTGGGCCGGCGTCGTTTCAGCCGCGGAGAACAACATCCGCGTCACGGTCACGATGACGAGCTTCTACTCGAAGACAAACGGCGACCTGTTCGGCAATAGCGAATGGGTGTTTTCCACCACAATGACCTCCCCGCGCGCGCAAACCCTCTGGGGCGTGACCTCGCCGATGACCGACGTAAACTACTCGGACGGCGTCTCTCCGTTGGTCGAGTTGAAAAAGGGTAACACCAGGTATCCGAACTGGGTTGTCTTCGACATGATCATTCCCGCGGGCGAGTCTCAGCTCAATTTCTGGATGAATGCCTACGAACTCGACTTCTTCAACAAGTTCTACGATATGTATGAAATCGGTTCGACCAAGAACATGGGCGCAACCTCGACAGTGATTACTGGGTCCACATCGACGTTTACGGTGAGCAACAGCAACTACTCGGCTACGTTTAGCGTAGCCATCAAGGCGGTCTATTAGATCTCAGTGCCGCTACTCCA
>JBAZRU010000428.1:0-6400 GCA_041662805.1 Candidatus Hydrogenedentales bacterium
CTCGGTATCTATGTATGCCAAGCTCAATGGAACTCCATGGACCGTTAATCACGATAAGGCCATAAACGATGAACTCGTCGTTGGCATCGGTATCGCCGAGCTTTCTGGAAGTCGGGGTGAAAAGCGTCAAAGATTTGTTGGCATAACCACCGTCTTTAGCGGCGATGGAACATACTTGCTTGGCAACGTATCAAAAGAATGTGCCTACGACGGATATCCAGAAATGGTGCGGGAGTCCATGCTGGGAATTATGCGCGAACTCAAGAAGCGCAACAACTGGCGACCCGGCGATACAGTCCGCGTTGTCTTTCACGCTCATCGCCCCCTCAAACGGATCGACGTCGCAAAGATTGTCTTCGATTGCACAAGAGAGATTGGCAACGAGCAGGACATCCAGATGGCATTTGTCACAATTTCTCATGACCATCCCTTCCTGATACTCGACAAAAATCAGAGAGGAGTTCCGGCCTTCAAGGGAAGCGATACTTTGAAGGGCGTTTATGCTCCTGCGCGAGGAACGATCACGCGGATCGGACGTCTGACGCGCCTGCTCGCCGTAAACGCGCCAAAGCTAATCAAGCGAGCGAATTCTCCATTGCCAACACCACTCCTAGTCTCCCTCCACCCGGATTCCACATTCAAAGACGTCGATTACCTGGCAGAACAGGCATTGAAGTTTACGAGTCTTTCCTGGCGCTCGACGCTTCCTGCAGGCACTCCCGTAACGGTCTTCTATTCCGAGCGGATTGCGGAGCTGCTAGGTCGCCTGCGCAATGTTCCCAATTGGTCGTCCGCGGCGTTGAACGTGAAACTCAAATGGAGTCGGTGGTTTCTATGATCTCCGTTGCGATGAGTGCTACTGCCGCGCTCCTGCAGGCAGCTTCGGAACAAATGCGCTCGTCAGAGAGGTGGCCTGACCCAGCGACGGCTTTTGCCTGCCGCATTCTCGATGGCGCCGGACTGCCGCGTCCGAAATTTGCGAGCTATCCCGTGGCTGTGCCGTCTGCCGCCAGCCTCCGCCTTACGCCACAGCTCGCAGCACACGGCTACCTACTGGAGAATGCGGAAGATAATGACAACGCTGTTTGGGTTGAGGCAATCGACCATCTGAGAGGGAGAGAGATTTTCCCATCCGATCGACAGTCTTTCGTTTACAATCCCATCGAAGTTCTCGGTATTGCTGAAGGTCTTTCCACCCTCAATGTCGCAGATGGTCGACGGACATGGTTTGTTGACACGCTCCGACGAGGATTCTCCAATCAATATTTCCGTTCGCCGGCTTCGTCATTGGGAGCTTATGTGGCGCTCGCTCTCCTTGATAGGGAGGTCGCAGAAAATCAACATCTGGATCTTATCGACCTCCCCGATCTAGCGACTACCGAACTTATCCTGGTGGCTGGTATCGGAATTGCGTTCCCGAATCTTTCTCCAGTTCCGCCCGACGATCTGGAGCGCGAACTGCTTGGAAGGGTGCTTACGCATGAAATTGCAGTCAACGACGCAGCCGAGGCGGCGACCCTCTTTGCTTTTGCTCAACGGGTCAGAGATCGCCTGCTTGCGCCAAAATCGCTGATTGATGATCTCGATAAGATAACGATCCTATGCCGAAGGTTTCCACTGTTCGCCGACACAATGCGGACCCGTCAGCAAAAGAGAATCCCTTTCAGCATTACCGACGAATACGATGTGCAGGACCTTCTACACGCAATTCTGCGTCTGCACTTCGACGATGTCAGGCCCGAGGAACACACGCCATCCTATGCTGGCAGCCATTCGCGCGTAGACTTCCTTTTGCCCCGAGAACGTATGCTTATCGAAGCAAAGATGACACGAAAGGGGCTTATTCAGAAGGAGGTAGTTAATCAACTTCTCATTGATGTTGGGCGATACTCCAAAGTGGAGGGGATCGACACCTTAGTGTGCGTCATTTACGACCCCGAGCGATATTGCACCAATCCCAAGGCGATTGAAACCGACGTTGAGAACAGCGGGACTCGCCTGAAAATCAGGGTGGTAGTTTGTCCGCAGGTAATTTAGCTTCGTCTCCTCGCACCTGTATTTTTGGCGTAGCCCTTTAGGCCCCCCACGGCATTCATTAACGTCATAAATGAACGATGATGGAGTCGAGGGCAGTAATCTGCGATAGATGCTTCAGAAACACAGACTAAATTCTTGTAGCTTACGGTTCTAGAAACATTGGATGAAATTGGATTGATGCACCACTGCCCACCACCGAAGAAAGCGCTAAATTCCTGGCTTGAAAGCTATCCAACAGAGGTGGGTAACTATGGTCATTTGCTCCTTGAACAGAAACAAATAGCGGACGATACGCTCTACGTGCAGTTAATACCATATTTTGAGTCCGCGCATCTTGATGCGCGAGAGTGTTTTCACGAACTGGCACGCATCAGCCTCCATCCCGATACAGGCGATCCGGGATGTGATGCGCAGTATCCAACTGCGCTGCCATTGACGTCCCGGAAGGGCATGTTTGGAGAAGTGATGTCGGGCATGGCGTCCGAGGCTTACAAATTTGTGGGAAAGCACGAATGGCTCATTCCCGTGTTCCTGTTTCGAAACCACGAAGACGCAGGTCAGTATATATACACCCTGAATCGTGATCCTGATCGTACCAGAGAGGTACTCGGTCGAAAGGGTGACGATTTCATTGCAATCGTTGTCAACAACGAAGGGAAAGTAACCCGGTTCATCGCGGGCGAAGCTAAATGGCGAGGAACCTGGAACCCGTCAACGATCGATGCCGTGATGCTTGGCCCCAAGGTTGACGACCCGGCCGGAGGCCCAAACAAAGTCCACAACAACAGGGGCGTCTGGTTCGAGATAAACAGGGCACTCGCTGTCCCGCTCGGGCTGGAACAGCTGCAAGCTATCCTCGAAGAGTGCGAACCTGACAAATATGCTTCCGTGATTGCGTCGCTCGACCGAATTCTCGCCCATCGAAATCCTGATCCGGTAGAACGCACGGACCTTATCCTTTTAGCGGGAGGTCCTGCCGCTAAACGAAAGGCGCGCGAAACGCTACTCGATTGGCAGATCTTGCCCACAGAGTATGCCGCGGGCCGTGATCTGCAGGTAGTCGAACTTATTATCGAAGATGGCGATAATCTCATCACTGCTCTTTATGACGGGCTATGGCCAAAGGAAGAAGCCGATGCCTGAATTTGATCTTGAGCGTATTGAACTCGCACGCGCCATACAGAATGACCTCGCCCAGGAGCGTACTCTCAGTGCGCTGCAGGCGCGCTCTTTCGTTCGCTGTATGCAGACGACCTGGGAAGTAGAGGTGATTCGGTGGACCGAGGACGACTCTTCAACTGTGCTACAACAGGCGCGCCATCTTATCCGTGCCGGCAAGGTACTCTCGACCGTGGAGGGGGGAAAACCGACCGAGGCAGCTCTGGCTTTTCGAAGAGCAGGCGAGCTTTTGGAATGGCTCGCGCGTGCGCGCGACCCGGTCGGTGCAGAGATTCCAACGGCTCTGTTCGCTGCCGGCAGCTACCAGTTGGGCGGTCTGCCCGCGATGGCTTCCGGCCTTCTGCGGCAAGTTTCGCCCGATGATCGTGGATCGCGACTATTTGCAGACTTCTTGAAAGCCGACTTTGACGCGGTGCTGAGCAGGGTCGCGCGCTTCTGGAACGATCATCGCGAACTCACTATTCGCAGCGCCGAAGATCGATTTTTTGGAGAAGACACGTATGATAGCGTTGCATGGTTCGGCACAGTCGAACTGGTCCGCTGCATTGGCCTTGTATCGCAGAGCCTGCGCCGTGGCGACTTTGAAAGATTTGATGTGGCCCTTAAGCGTCTGCGGGATGTCGAACGGCTTATGCTTAGAACATCGCCCGACGATGTGGCCTTACTGGCTTTCTTCCTGCGTTCAGCCTGCGAAAGATTTGGAAAGTCGACAATTTACACATCCCTGCGACAGCTCGGGCAGCTCAATCCGGCGCGACTGCGCGATGTCAATCAGTTTGCCAGGAAGCAATACGCGCGGGGGCGTGGAATACTCTGGCAATCCCAGAAGCAGGGCATCGACAGGTTACTGAACAATTCCTCATTTGCTTTATGTACCCCGACGGGATCAGGGAAGACACTCGTTGCCAACCTCGCGATTCTCAAAGAGCTGCTTATCCTTCGCAATGAGGATGAGACCGCGCGCCTAGCTCTCTACGTTGTTCCCTCACGCGCGCTGGCAGGCGAAGTCGAGGCCAAGCTCACTTCAGAGCTTGGTCGCGACTTTCTCGTGACAGGGCTTTATGGCGGCTCTGATTGGGGGATCACCGACGCTTGGCTAACGTCAGACACTCCAACCGTTCTAATCGCTACGGTCGAGAAGGCCGATGCCCTCATGCGCTATCTTGGACCAATGCTCCTTTTGAGGCTCAAGCTGCTCATAGTCGATGAGGCGCACCAGGTCGTCCTTGACGACAATGAACGTGAAAGAAACAGCCTTGCCGAACACACGAATCGGGCCATTCGACTGGAAAGTTTCATATCGCGACTTCTGTTGCGAAAGCCGGAAATCGTTCGAGTTGCATTGACGGCTGTTGCAGGTGGCGCTGCCTACCCGGTTGCCCGGTGGATAGAGTCTAGTGCGGACGCCGAGCCAGTCGGTTCATACTATCGCAGCACGCGACAGGCGCTAGGGGTACTGGAAGTCAGTGGCGGCACGCCGCGCATCGAGTTGGACCGCATGAATGACCATCCGCTACGCGTGCGCGGTCAGGGAGGAGTGTACATTCCACTCAGGATTGAGCCTATGCCTGAATCGCCAGCTGCAGTAAGGAACAGCCTCAATCACTTCACCCAAAATACCATCCTTTGGACGGCGTTGCATCTCAGTGATGGCAACCGTCGCATTCTCGTTTCGATATCCCAAATGCCAGAGAGGACCATGGGGTGGTTTGCTGAGGCATTCGACTTTCCGGGTTGGGAAAATGTGCCTGCCTTCGAGCCGCCCGAGGAAGGCGCCGACGCCGATCTTTTCTCGGAGGCGCGGGCAGTCTGTATCGACTACTGTGGAGAAACTTCACACGAACTTCGCCTTCTTGATCGAGGGATCGCGACCAATCACGGGCAGATGCCGCAACGTCTGCGTCGAATGATGGTCGCGTTGATCGAGCGCTCGATCTGTCCCATAACGGTTGCCACTGCCACCTTGACCGAAGGCGTCAACCTGCCTTTCGACATGATTTTCCTACCCTCGCTCAAACGAACCGTCTTTGACATGGCTACACAACGTCAGACGGAATATCCTATGTCCACGGCCGAGTTCCGCAACCTATCGGGTCGAGCAGGCCGGCCAGGGACTGCAAAGGGAATGGAGGGGTTAACGCTCGTGGCTGTTCCCGTAGTGCCTTCGACAACGGCCGAAGGAACGAAACGGCTGCAAAGACGGCAGGCTAATGAGCGGCGAAGTGAATACGACGACCTGCTCCGCAGGCTCGCAGCAGACGCTGGGGATGGAAATGATACGAATAGCCCCCTCGCGGTCCTTCTTACAGCCATTCGGGAGCAGGCCCTGAATCTGCCTGGTATCGGTAATGACGACGACTTCCTCGAATGGCTGGAGCTGACAGCACCCGCAGATATTTCGGATGTTGCCGGCAATGCCAGTTCGACCTCCAACGCCCGACTGGCCGACAGGCTCGATGAACTCGACAGCATGATACTGTCCGCGACCGAAGAAGCTAAGGCGATCAGTGGCGAAGAGACAACGGCCGCCGGTACAGAAACGATGCTTACTGCCCTCTGGCAGAAAACCTTTACCCAAGTCTCGGCTTCACGTGAGGAGTGGATGGAGCAGGCCTTCATCAAGCGCGGAAGGGGTGTTGTCCAGACGGTCTATCCCGATGCAGCCGAGCGCAAGCGCCTGTATGACTACGGCTATTCTCCGCATGTCGGCAGACGGTTTGAAGCTGTTGCGGGAATCATTCGCGACGTACTTGAGGACACCCAGGATTACGGCACCCTCGCGGATGAGCAACGGCTGGCAATTTTTGCAAGTCTCGGAGATGCGATCGCCGACGATGGCGGCTACGGATTTTCCATTCGCGACACCGAAATTGGGCGATCTCTCTATGCAAATTGGCGCGGTGTTCTGAGCTGGTGGATGGGAATGGCTGGAGAAAGCCCTAAGCCGCAAAATCTTCGGGCGTGGCAAACTTTTGTCTCGGACAATCTCGAGTTCCGCCTTGGCGTAGCGATCGGAGCTGTGGTGACAAGAGCATGGAGTGAAGGGACCGACAATCCCCTCGATACACCTACTCTCGACTTGTGGAAAAATGTGACAGGTCTCCCCTGGTTTGCGTTCTGGGCCAAGGAGCTGTTGCGATGGGGCACTCTCGATCCATTTGTTGCTTTCGCGCTTTCTCTTGGT
>JBAZRU010000429.1:0-4826 GCA_041662805.1 Candidatus Hydrogenedentales bacterium
AACACACCGCTCTTCCGGACTAACGGCGGTTGGCCTGTGTATTATGGGCGCAGCAGAGGTTTCACTTCTTCCATTTGGACGCGCTTCTTCGTCGCATCCTTCACCACTTTCTCGGCCTTTTGTCTTCGGCCCTTGTCCTTGTCTTTCTGACTCTTGTCACCCATTGCATATCTCCTTTTTGATTTGAGGATCAGAACGGCGCCTGCGTCTCGAAGCGCTCTTTTCGGTCGACCGATTGCCTCCGCAAGTCGTCCATGGGCTATTCGACTTCCGTGGACGGCCGCCCTGACGCGTAGACGATGAAAAGATTGCGGCTGACTTGATTGAGATCTGCATCGATTACAGAGAGAATCGCAACCAATGGTAGAGGCAACTCAGTCATGGCCGAAGTGTCCACAATCCAATCCGACTTCTCACCACACGCGTCGTTTTGTGCAGCTTTCCACACTTCCCAAAGTATTGCGACTATGCAGATCTGATGGTTGACGGAGACAGGGCGCGGCAGACTGAGACGGATTCCAGTCCCCGATTGCGTTGCAGTCACGCCTTCGTCACGACAGGTGCTTTCGGCTAACGCGAACTCACTGTCAAGCATGACTCCATCTCCTTTGCGTTCACCTAGTCCGTGCGCAGACCCTGCCGGAGCGACTGTTCACGTAAACGATGGATCTCGGAAGAGAGTTGATTCGGCATAAGTTGAGATTTACGGGGTCTCCAGCCTGCGTCTCGTTCTCTCGCATTCATCCATTGGGCCACATTGCGAGGAAGGTCCGGCAAAGAATTCGTAAAGTTACGGTAAATATCCGCTGTCTGTTACAGACCGCAACGACTCCGAAAGCGGCAGTGATAGATTGCTCTTGCACAGAGTCTCTGCTCATGCACACACGAACAGGGACGGCCATTTTGTGCAGCATTGCGTGCCAGCCTAAGGGGATCACCCCGTATTGCCCAAGCGTTGTCTTCCGGTTGATTTCAATTGGCAAGCAGCCTTGCGTATGGTAGACTGCTAGCAGACGAAGCGTTTCCTGTTGGGAATCTCATGAGCGCAGCAGGGGGTGCGTACTCGAACGTGTGCAATGGCGCGGATCCGGGGGGGAGACGCGCCTCGTGGATGACTCGGTGCACAGCCGAAGTCGAGAACGTCACGCCTGCCGAAGGGGGAATCAGATGCATCATTCCAAAGCTGTACATACGTGTTCCGGGTGCCTCATGTCGCGCCGCCGCTTTCTCAGTGCGACATCGGGCGCACTCCTGGCGGCGCCTTTCCTGGCCGGAGCAGCCGGCGAACAAGCCCCCGCAGTCGGGGAGGGGTACGTGGACCTGGCAGAGTTCTTGCCAAAGACGAAAGCACGAATCGTGGGGGCTGTGGTTCGCCCGAAGCCTGAGCAGAGGACTGGGTGGCCCGGGCGCGAGTACGACTTCGAAGGCAGGCGTCAGACTTTCGAAAAGGGCTTCTTGGAGGCGGCCGAGCGAGTAGGCGTAGGTTTGGAGTTGACACCGGACGTGCTCGACGACGATGCGGCGGTCAACGCTTTCGCTAGCCGGATGTTGACCGAAAACCCCGACGCCATTCTCTTGCATATTCAGGACCTGCTTGCATGTCGCTCGGCAGAGATCATCGCCGTCAAGACTGGTCTGCCCACCATCATTTTTGAACCGATCGGCACATCGGTGTCGGGTGTCCTACTTGCCCTCTCGCGCCGGGCGGGCGTTCACGTGATCTCTTCGTCGGAGACGGCGCCCGTAGAGCAGGCGTTTCGGATGGTTCGGGCAAAACATCATTTCGAGAATTCGCGGGTGCTCGTGTTGACCGACACTCACAAGCACGAAGAAGTTTTCATGAAACCTCTCGGGGTGACGGTTCGCTATATGCCCTTGTCTGTGCTGTGTGAGTTGTATCTGAGCACGCCTGCTACAGGGGAAGCCGAGGAGGTCGTAAGGATCATGCGGCAGCAGGCCGCGGAAGTCAGTGGACCCACCGATCAGGAACTGCTGGACGCCGCGCGGTGGTTCATTGCCACCAAACGCCTGCTGCGGGCCGAGTCGGCCAACGCGCTTACATCGGACTGTATGGAGATACTTTCCTGGAAGCAAGTGCTGGCGCGACCGTGCATGGCCAGCACAATGCTTCTGGATAACAAGGTGGTCTTTGGGTGCGATAAGGATTTGCATGGAACTCTCTCGCTCATGCTCGGAGTCTCTTTGTTGGACCGGCCAGGGTACATCGGAAATCCCATCATGGAGACGTACAGGAACACGCTGATTCTGTCGCATTGCACCTGTGCAACGCGGTTGAACGGATACGATTCGCCGCCTGAGCCCGTGGTTCTCCGGCACCATGCCGAGATGGGCGCGTTTGTGGCCACGCAAGTCCTGTGGAAGAAGGACCAGCAGGTCACGATGGCCCAGTTCGACAGCCCCAACGAACTGATCCTCGACACGGGTACGGTGGTCGGAAATATTGATACGCGCGTGGACGGCGGATGCCGGACTAGCGTTGAAGTGGTTGTGGACAGGTTGGAGGACGTCCGAGAAAAACTCGGGCTGCACCAAGTGATGTTCTACGGTAATCACCGGCACATCTTGGAGGCATTCTGCCAATTGTATGAGATCAAGGTGACCAACTCGCCGGAACGGGCGACCCGCAGTCCCATTCCCCAGCCGCGTAAGGGGTAAGGAAGGCAATCGAACAGACCGAGATCGGGCAGGCTCCATCCGGATGCGTGCTGGGAAGATGGCGCGTACGCCTACGTTTCTTCATGCGCGCAACCCTGAGGCGTGTCCCAGTGTCCTTACGTCCCGCTGACGGACATTTTGCACAGACACGAGCAAGTGTCTGTGTAAAATGTGGTCTATCCCTCCATCAGGATACACTCAAGGCTTGACAAAGTCCTTGGCGATGTCTATGCTTCGGACACGGGTCCGGTTACGTGTTCGAAAATGCAATCAGGTGTATATACGGGCTTCTTGACTAGCTTGCGTCACGCTCGAAATCCGGAGTGGGGAAGCGTGCCGCGGACGCGAGCGATTGGGTAGTCAGCGTGAATAAGCGCGTCGTGGTGATCGATACCGGCTACGATTTCTTTGACCAGGAACGGGCGATCCTGGAAGCGTCGGGCTATTCCCTGGAGGTTTTTCCTGGCGACCGGCACGATTGGGCAGGGAAGGCCGCATTCGCGTATGGGGCCGAAGGGATGCTTGTGCGTTGGACCAATGTCAACGATGCATTCCTGAACACTGCATCGACGTTGCGCGCAATCGTGCGTTACGGCGTGGGGTACGACAACATCGACCTGGCCGCCGTCACGGCCCGTGGTATCCCCGTCTGCAATGTGCAAGGCTACGCAAATCACTCTGTTTCCGACCACGCGTTGGCCCTCATCTTTGCCTGTGTCCGCGGGCTTCGTGCCGGCATGGAAGGATTGCGCCCGCACTACGCAGCGCCGCCTACGCAGCACATGCCTGAGTTACACGAACTGACTCTGGGCATCATCGGACTTGGGCGTATCGGCGGGAGCCTGTGTACAAAAGCGCGCGGGCTGTTCGGTCGTGTTGTTGCCTGTGACCCTTACATACCATCGGGCCGTTTCAGCGAACTCGGGGCCGAGGCATGCTCCTTGGAACAACTTCTGGCGGCCTCCGAAGTTGTCAGCCTTCACTGCAATCTCACCGATGAAACGCACCACATCATAGGGCCCGCCGCACTCAGTGCGATGCGGCCCAATGCCATCGTCATCAACACCGCGCGCGGACCGGTCGTCGACGAAGACGCCCTCACAGACGCACTTCTCTCGGGCCACGTGTTTGCCGCGGGACTGGACGTTTTCGAAGACGAGCCGCCAAAGGCAAACCGCGATGCCCTACTCCAGCACCCCCGCGTTGTCGCGACAGGGCACTATGCGTGGTACAGTCAGCGTGCCAGCCGCGAACTCCAACGCCGCGCGGCGATGAATCTCGATGCGTTGCTTCGGGGTGAGATCCCCGAGGATTGTCTCAACAAGAGTGTGAAGCGTGCGAGCAGCACGTAACCGGGCACAGAGAGAACCTCAATGGCATGTACCGTCAATGACATAGCGCGCGTGGCCGGGGTGAGCCGCTCGACGGTTCTGCGGGCACTGTCGGGCAAGCCGGATATCTCCATCGACACCCGCGAGCGCATCCAAGCCCTTGCCACGACCATGAAGTACCGCCCGAACTACATCGCCCGCAGTCTGACCCAGGGAAAGACAAACATCGTCGGCGTGGTTGCAAAGCCCAGCATCTACTACGCGTCGCATTCCGTTATCGAGGCCGTCGAGCGCGGCCTTCGCGAAGGCGGTTACTCCACGATGCTGCTTATCACCGGCAAAGAGACCGGAACCGACGACTCCGTCGTGGAGCGCCTCATGAAGAATCGCGTAGACGGCGTGATTGCCGTGCCCGGCGCTATGACCGCTCCCGAGACCTACCGCGAACTCGTCGATTCAGGGGTCAAGCTGGTGATCCTGGACAGCAAGATCGAAGGCGTGCCCGCACCCCAGATCACGGGCGACAACTACAAGGCGGGATGGCTGGGCGCGAAACACCTGATCAAGTTGGGCCACCGACGTATCGCATACCTCGGCATTCCCCAGTTCACCACCGTCGGTAAAGAACGCACCAAGGGCGTGGAAGACGCATTTGCGGAAGCGGGTATTCTCCTCGACAGAACGTTCTTCCGTGACGTCGATTTCAGCGAAACCGCCGCCGAATCGTGTGTCGCCGAGTTGCTCGCGGCGAAAGATCGCCCAACGGCATTGCTCGTGCGCCACGACGTAGTCGCCCGCGGGGCGATGCGGGCAGTCTAC
>JBAZRU010000429.1:4836-6398 GCA_041662805.1 Candidatus Hydrogenedentales bacterium
GCGGGCCTGTCGATTCCCGAGGACATTTCGATTGTCGGAAGCGGCGACATGCTGGGAAGCGACATGTTTCGTGTGCCGTTAACGACCGTGCGATTTCCCGCGAAGCAGATCGCCGATCTCTGCGTTCGCAAACTTCTGGACATGCTTTCCGGCAAGGACGTAAAGCCGGGAACTACGATATTGGATGTCGAATTGGTGGTGCGACAGTCGACTGCGCCGCCGCGATAATCGAGTCAAACCGTCGGGCAACGGAATACGGTAGGAGGGGGCGTACCCATGAGCAGTGTGGCAAAGCTTGCGGGGAAGAGGGCGCTTGTGTCCGGGTCGGGCACGGGCATCGGCCGCGAGATCGCCCTGGAGTTCGCGAGGCAGGGAGCGGATGTGGTGCTGCACTACGCCCACAGCGACGCCGGGGCGAAGAGCGCCGCGGACGAAATAATCGGTATGGGGCGCCGCGCAGCCGCCTTCAAGGCAGACTTCGACAACGTGGACGACGTCGAGGCGTTGGGAAAATCAGCCCTGGAGTTCCTGGGCGGAGTGGACTGCCTCGTCAACAACGCAGGCATTACTTTCAACAAGCCTTTCCTGAACGTGTCGCGCGAACAGTTCGACCGCATGTATCACGTGAACATCCGCGCGCAGTTCTTTCTCACGCAGCGAATCGTCGAGTACATGATGGAGCACGGCGGCGGGGCCATCTGCAACATCACGTCGATCCACGGCGTGCAGGGTGCGCCGGAACATTCGGTGTACGCTGGCACCAAGGGGGCCATCATCGCGTACACGCGTTCCCTCGCCGTCGAATTGGCGCACAAAGGCATTCGCGTCAACGCCGTCGCTCCGGGCTGGGTGACGGTCGAGAACTACTATAACGTCCTCCCCGGATTCAACGAGGAAGACGCAAAGAAGGATGCTGCCGAAAAGGTTCCGCTGGGGAGGTCCGGCGTCCCGCTGGACATCGCTCGCCTGGTGGCATTTTTGTGCTCGGAAGACGCGGGATACGTGATCGGGCAAACGATTGTAGCTGATGGAGGAACGACGTCGCTGATGTCGCTGATCTCCGACTTTCGCAATGAATCGTCCGCGCGCTTCGGCAAAGGCTACTTGCCGGGAATCTGAATGGTGTTGTCACGGGCATGGCGAGTGATCAAAGGACGACTACTGAGGGAGGGAGTTTCATGAGCCTTGGCAATCAGGCCGCTGGTTTGGGCGCCGGCGGTTCCAGGATCTACGCTTTTGTTGTTGCTTTCGTAGCATCCGTGGGTGGTTTCCTGTTCGGATACGACTTGGCCATTGTCTGTGGGGCCAACTTGTATTTGAAGGACGTCTTCGATCTGACGGAAGTAGGATTTGGCTTTGCAACAGGCAGCGCAACCATCGGGTGCATCGCGGGACCCTTCCTCGGTGGATGGATGTGTGATGCCTTGGGGCGGAATCGCACCATGATGGTCGCATGCGCTCTACTGGGGGTCGGCTCGATTTTCACCGCCATTCCAAACGACATCGTAACATTCAACATCTTTCGAATCATCGGTGGCGTTGGAGTCGGACTTTGTTCCATC
>JBAZRU010000430.1:0-6389 GCA_041662805.1 Candidatus Hydrogenedentales bacterium
CGCTGCCGTCGGCGGTGAACCGAATCACGCCCGATTCATCTACGAAGTACTGACGATAACCCGTCCGGCCAGCCGCTGCCGGGGTGGACGTGCAGGTGTAGGCCGGCATCGTCGTCGCAGTTCCGTTCGTCACGGCGACCGTGAACACATACCCTTGCTTCGCGCCCGCACCAAGGACTTGGTCAATAAAGGGCGGGGTCGCGCCGGCGCCATCGGGATTGGACAGTTGGATCAAGGAACCATAGTCGCCCGTGCCGTCGCCATCGGTGTCGACGAACGCGGCCGTTTGGAATGCCACTTCACCCGTCGAAATCGTGCGCATCGCGCCAGCCGCACTCGCTTCGTTCGCGCTCATCCGAGACCGGAGCAGGTTGGGAATGGCGATTGCCGCGATGATCGCGATAATGGCGACGACGATCATCAACTCAATCAGCGTGAAACCGGACTTCTTGTGAATAGCCTTCATGTGATTACCCTCCGTTGAAAGACCAAACGTTCATATGCTTCGAATGCAACCCTTACGGGTGTCTCTTCGATTTAACTGTCGGGTCTGTCAATCACAATCCCAATGCCAATCCGGAGGAGGGAGGTGTAAAGCATTGCAACGAAATCGGTTAGGTAGGATAGCGGTCTGTGAATGAGCGAAGAAGGGGGGATTTAGATGACAACAGAGCGTCTTGGGGTGACATTTTTTGTCACGAGAATTGAGTCGTGCGGGGTTCGCTTACCGCGGTAGCCGTCTTCGGGCCGGCTCCGCTATTCCGCTACGGATAGCAGCAGAACGAGCTGGCCCTTGGGCATGGTAAGGCCACCCAATACCAGATGCTTTCCCGGTACCACGGCGCTGGTCGCATCGAGCGCCTTCCGGGTTACGCGCTTGCCGTCCTTCTCGACGGCCTCATCGATGATCACCTTCAGGCGCACGCGGCCCTCCGTGTCCTTCGCGACCGGAGTAACATGGAGCTTGTACGTCTCGTTGATTTCGATATCCGAGGTGGTGTCGGGTTTGAGCTTCACCGTAGTTGACTTAACCTTGCGAAACGTATCGAACGCAAGCCCCTCGACGGCGGGGCGGATGTCGTCCAAGCCTGCGTCGAACACCTTCTGCGCTTTTCCGTGGTCCTCTTGGGTCGCGTGAACGGCGACCACTTGCAGGTTAACGGGATCGCGAAGAGGCTGGTCGCCAGGGGCGACAAGGGAAGTCAGCAGAATCGCAATCCCAACCACATTCACGGCACGTCCCTCGATGGTGTGCTAATCCAGATTACCTGCGTTCCATTCTGCGTAGCATACGAATTCACCGTGGCTCCCGGCAACTGGGTCGTGGCGGCTTCCACCACGCTCTCGGTAGTACTGCGACCCGACATGAACACGACAAACACCGACAAGGCCACAAGCAACGCGGCCGTCGAAAGCGACAACAACGCCCACACCCCGCGCCGGCTCTGGGGGGCCTCGATCTGTTCGCGAATCCCGGACATGAAGGCATTGAACTGCACGTCGGAAATGGAAGGCGCCGCGGAAACCGCGCGAACACCCTCGCGGATGCGCTGCATGTCCGCAACGTACGCCTTTTCCGCGGGAGACTGGGCCGCTCGGACCGCGTCCTCGACGCCTGCGGTGTCGAAACGGCGGGCAAGCTCGCGTTCTCTAGTATTCATGTCTTTATCCTCCCGCGATTCCCATTCGCTGTAGGCTCAATTGCAGCTTCTTTCGCGCATGGTGAAGGCGGCTCATCACAGTCCCCAACGTGCATCCCATGGCTTTCGCCATCTCTTCATACGACAACCCTTCAAACTCTCGCAAGACAAACGCGGTGCGATGCTTGAACGGCAATCCGTTCAATGCCTCCACGATTGCCTCGCCAACTTCCTTCGCCTCGGCGGTCTGGCCAGGGTCCTGAACCGGACTCGGCGCGTTCTCCGCCCCTAAGGCGTCATTATACGAGACGGTATCAAGCCGTCGTTTCTTCAAAAAATCCTTGCTCTGATTCGCCGTAATCCGCAAGAGCCACGTCTTGAAGCTCGAATCCCCGCGAAATCTCCCCAACGACCGGTGCGCCTTCACAAACACTTCCTGCGAAATGTCCCACGCTTCTTCCCGGTTCCGCACAAAATGATACGCAAGCCCGTACACATCGTTGCGATACTGGCGAACAAGCTCCTCAAAGGCGTAATAGTCCCCGGCCTGGGCGCGCGTCACCCGGTCCCGGTCGATATCTATAACTGCCCTGTCTGAAACAGGTTGAGACAAGTTTGTACCATCTTCCTCTTCATAAAGCAGAGAATAGTCCAAGGCGACACTCATCGTGTGGCTCTCCTCATCCTATCCCATTCGACGACAAAACGCATCTCATATTCATGGAGAAGGTGAGAAAGTCGAAGGTGCGAAGGTTGAAGGTGCGAAGGTGGTGCTGCATTCGCTGGCACCCGACCCGCCCTACCGGCCTTACATGCGCGACCTGCGCGACCTGCCCGACTCGTCCGACTCGTCCGACTCGTCCCATTCGTCCACTCCGTCCACTCCGTCCACTCCGTCCACTCCGTCCACTCCGTCCACGATCCCTCTAGACTTTTTCGGAAACAAGGGGTAATCTATTGACATAATGAGAACTATTCTTTCCTATGCCATCGTTCTCTGCTCCCTAGCCCTCGTCACGGGGTGTGCCACAACCTCTGCGCCCAAGACACCCCCATCCGCAGCAAAGAACATGGTTGTCACCGCGTACTGCAAGTGCGGCAAATGCTGCAACTGGAAACGCTCGTGGCTCGGCAGACCTGTTATCGCCAAAGGGAAATACAAAGGCCACGCCAAGAAGGTCGGCATCACCGCGAGCGGCACCAAGGCAAAAGTCGGCACCATTGCCGCCGACACGAACAAGTACCCCTTCGGCACCGTCATGTACGTGCCCGGCTACGGCTACGGCCGCGTCGAAGATCGTGGAAGCGCCATCCAGGGCGAACACATCGACCTCTACTTCCGAACCCACAAGCAAGCGCTAAAGTGGGGGAGAGTCAACACCAAAGTGAGCATTTGGCTCACGCGGCCCCCCCGCCCAAGCAGAAGCCCATCCCGGCGACCGCCGCTAGTTGTCTTGCCTACGCACGCTGACTACCAACAGAAAGAGACGCTTCGCCAAGTTCGGAAACGTTTCGCCGAATTGAGGTAGGGACGTTTCGCCGAAACGTCCGCAGGGGCTCTACCACCTCGACGCAGGATCGCTTCAAGTTGCAGACTCCATGCGCCAACCTGGAGAATACGGGCTGACAACCTACGCGCCATACATGGGGGACAGTATGAAGCCGATTTCTCTACTCGTTATTGTTGCCGCACTAGGGACTATTCCCGCCTACGGACAGACCAATCTTTCAATCGTCACGCAGCCGTACCTCAAAGGCGGGCTCTTCACCAATCCCGTCATCGGGAAGATGGGCACGCCCGTCACCGTCGCCATTCGGGCGCAGCTCGAGGGGACACTCGCGGGATCCGCAAAAGCCACTCTCAGCGTAACCAATGCTCAAGGTGCGTCCGTTGTGACCGCCGACCTGGACCTCAAACCGGGCGACAAATCCGCCGAGGTCACGTGGGCCTGGACGCCCGAGCGCGACGGGCTATACGAGATTCACGCGAAGCTCGACCCAGCCAACGCCATTGCCGAGAGCAACGAGGCGGACAATGAAGCCTCCATCACGTTTCCCGTAACGGTGGCAAACCGGCCCACCCACTTCGTGTGGTACCACGAATCCCCCAATACCCGTTGGGCCACCTGCATCACAGCCGTTGATTCCGAGGAAAGCATCGTCCGTTTAGCCGAACGCGGTGTGGCGGGACTCAATTGGGAATATGCTGGAATGAGTTGGTCCTACTACGACAAGGAAAACGCCAAGAACAACCCCGCCGACGAACTGGCCAAGGTAGAACAAGTATTCTATGACAAACTTGTCCGGCCGGGAGTGCCCGTCGGCTTTGGACTCGACGAATGCGGCGGATATCCCGGCACGTGGCCTGCGGAGGCGTCATTGGCCTCCATGCGCGCACTCGTACGTGCACGTGAAGTTCAACCCAACCGCATCTTTGCCGTCTGGAATGGTGGCGGTACAAATCCTGCCTTGGCGGCGTTGTGGAGGCAGGGAGCCGACTTCGTGCTGCTCGAAACCTACCTCTGGCGCGCCACCCCCGACGAACTCGGAGCGGACGATATCTACCAAGTAATCACCGACCGCATCGACCCTACAATCCGATCCATGGACATGTTCCAGCCTGCGTACGGCAACAAATGCTACACACTGCTTGCCCTCGACACCTCCGAACGCCCTGACCGCTGCGACCTTGGCGAACAGGAAAACGTCGTTCGATTCATTCGTCAGCATTTCCCGGAAATGCGCGGCATCGCCTGGTATAACAGCGGCTACGGCCCCGAAGCCTATGGCTTGAAACAGACCGCGGAAACCGATCGCCAACACGAAGCCGTGCTCGCCAACGCGGACCGCTTGTGTCTCGAATACTTCGTCAAACCATGTCTGACGTTTCTGCCTCAGGCGCTCTTCCTCTCGAAGACCGATAAGGGGTTTGACCTCGTCGCGGCGGTGAGCAACATCGGCGGGATGAATTCCGGCCCCGTCACGGTCGAGTTCCAAGTCGATGGCACTGTCGCCGGGACGGCCAAAGCCAACGAGGTTCCCGCAGGCGGCGGACGAAACCAAGACCGCGCCATCCTGCGATGCCCGATTGTCTTGGCGCCGGGCTCGCATTCGATAGCCGCGCGCATCGTCGACTCAAGCGCAGTCACCGTGATCGAACCAAGCATCGAGGCAAACCGGTTTGTGAACTGATATCTCCGGCACGGTCGTTCGCTTCTGGCCGCGCGCCACGGCTTTCGACCGTGCCTGACTTCTTCCCGGCTCTATCCATGCACGCGCGCCCGCCGTTTTGCTATACTCCCGGCTCCTACCGGGTAACGTGAGATTGCATGGCCCTGTGAACCATACAGGGCCTTGTTTTTGGGAGTACATCATGAGCGTTCCGTCGTCCGAGTTGCCGAAGAATTACGCGCCCGAAGAAGTCGATGCGCGCTGGAAAGAGTCGTGGAAAGAATCCGGCGTCTACGCGTGGGATCCATCTCGCGGCCGTGACGAGACCTTCGTCGTCGATACGCCTCCGCCCACCGTCAGCGGATCGCTTCACGTTGGCCACCTCTTCAGCTACTCGCACCAGGACTTCATCGTCCGCTACCAGCGCATGCGCGGCAAGAACATCTTCTTTCCCATTGGCTGGGACGACAACGGTCTCCCGACCGAACGCCGCGTGCAGAACCTCTACAACGTGAAATGCGAAGCGCATCTCCACTACGACCCGGACTTCAAAGCCGAGCGTGGCCGCAAAGGCGCGCCCATGCCCATCAGCCGCCGCAACTTCATCGAACTCTGCGACGTCGTCACGCGCGAAGACGAAGAGGCCTTCCGTCACCTCTGGACGCGTCTTGGCCTTTCCTACGACTGGAGCCAGGAATACGCAACCATCGACGTCAACTGCCGACGCATCTCGCAATGGAGCTTCCTGGAACTGCACGAAAAGGGCGAGGTCTATCAGGCCGAACGCCCCGTCATGTGGGACGTCGATTTCCGCACTGCCATCGCGCAAGCCGAAGTGACCGACAAAGACTGCAAGAGCGCCTTTCATTACTTGCGCTTCGGCGTCGAAGGCACGACCGATCACATCGTCATCGCAACGACGCGCCCGGAACTCCTGCCTGCGTGCGTCGCCGTATTGGTCCACCCCGAAGACGATCGCTTCCGTCACCTCGTCGGCAAGAACGCCGTCACGCCGCTGTTCCAAACCCCCGTGCCGATCATGGCCGACCCCAAGGCCGACCCCGAGAAGGGGACCGGTATCGTCATGGTTTGTACCTACGGAGACCAGACCGACGTCGAGTGGGTGCGCCAATATGGATTGCCCGTGCGCCAAATGCTCGATCGCGACGGTAATCTGATGCCCGTGCATTTCACGAGCCCATCCGAAGGCGGCCAATTCGCGAGCCTCAACCCTGAATCGGCCAACGAAGTCTACGCGCAGATCCAAGGCCTTTACGTGAAGAAGGCCCAGGCGCGCATCGTCGAAATCGCCGAGGCCACCGAAGGCATCATCGACCGCCCGCGCCTGGAAATTTCGCACGCCGTGAAGTTCTTCGAGAAGGGCGACCGCCCCCTCGAACTCATCCCAACGACCCAATGGTTCTGCCGCATCCTCGATCACAAGCAAGCGCTTGTCGAGCAGGGCCGCATGATTCAGTGGCATCCCTCGCACGTGGGTATCCGCTACGAGCATTGGGTCGAAGGACTCAACCAGGATTGGTGCCTCAGCCGCCAGCGTTTCTTCGGCGTGCCGATCCC
>JBAZRU010000431.1:0-6381 GCA_041662805.1 Candidatus Hydrogenedentales bacterium
TCCGTGGGATCGACGACGACAAGGACGTCGCCCTTTTGAACCACGCTCCCGCGCTCGATACGGACTTCTTGGACTACCCCGTTGGCCGTGCTGGCGACTTCCGATTTCTGGTCCGCCACGAGACTGCCGGTCAGGCGAAGATAGTTGTCTTCGACCGAGATCTTCGGCCGTATTGTCTGAGGCGTGTTCACCTTCGATTGCGCCGGTGGCGTGGCCTGCTCCTCGGCATACCCGAGCGACGCTTTCCCCTTCGTGCTCGCGTAGGCGGGAAACCACGTCCTAAAGGCACCGAAGCCCGCGACTCCAGCAGCCAAGACCAGCGCCCCCGCGATGTATTTCTTGCCCCTCATGCTTCAACCTCTGGACGGATTCCCGTTGTCCGCTTCTGTTCGTTGTCGTTCCGATTGCCTAACATACCCGGCGTGGCTTCTGACTCCACCACCAGCTGACCGGCACCATGTGCGCCCTCCGCCACCGCACGCGCATCCGCGTCATCGACGAGGCGAATAAGTTCATCTATGATTTCCTGACGCTCCTCGCTACTGGGTGCGAATACGCCCACTATTTCCAGCGCCCACAGTCCTTCAAGCGCGAGTGCGATGATTGTGGTGAAGGCTGGCGGGAGAGCCGAAGCGTGGATCTCTTTGATCAGCGCTTTTCTGCCTGCCCGAGCTGGCGCTAGAAGCTTGCTGTCGTGTGCGCCCGCAGCCATCAACGCAAACCCAACCCCCTGCAATCTGCGCGACTGAAAGAGCGCCGCCGACAGAATATGTGCTCTCAACTCGCGGGTCGCACTCTCCGGAAGTTTCGCCGACTCCGCTTGGCGCGCGTCCGACAGCGCCACGCTAACCCGTTGCAGCAGCGCTTGAAGCAGCGCCTCCTTCGTCGGGAAATGGTAGAGCAAGCCGCCTTTGCTCACACCTGCTCGGGCACTGATCGCGTTGAACGACAAGTGCGCCGCCCCGTTCTCGCGGACAATCTCTTCTGCCGCGTCCAGGAGCGCATCGCGTGAATTGGCGGGTCGCCTCATGATCATTTCCTTTCGCTGGCACCTGCCCGACAGCAGTCGGCATCCACTCAAGTATACCGTCCGGACGGTATACTGTCAAATGTGACATGTCTTCCGTGGCAACTATTCTGTAAGGATCAGGGAAAGCGGGCAGGCAATGCGGGCTATCAGAATCTTGTCTCAGGGCACTAGGAGGGGAGCAGCAAACCTGACGTGCTCGGCTTGGCGCGGGGACGCAGCCGCGCGCTCTGCGTGAGCCTCGTAAATGCAGACGCCACGAACATTTATGCCCGACTCACGACTATCTTTATGGCCATTCGGGTTGAAAGGTAGGCGTTCATAAAGTAAGATCTCGGAGACGTCAATCAGTCGGTTTCGAAATTGGAATACGACGTATAGGGTATTGCTGGGCATATCGAGAACCACGTACTTCAAGGGCGAATTATTAGGTGTCACGGCTAGCGCGCGTCTTCTTGGTGACAGGCAGCACGGGGTTTGTCGGATCGAATCTCTGTCGGCGTCTTGTTGAGGACGGCGAGAACGTCCACCTTATTCTTCGAAAGACATCGCGTGTTTGGCGAATCCAAGATCTCCTGCCTTCAGTCACCGTTCACCATGCGGATCTCTGCGACGCGGAACAGACAAAGCGCGTAGTCGAAGCGGTCCACCCGGATGTTATCTATCACTTGGCGACCCATGGGGCATACCATTACCAGCAAGATTGCGAAACGACTCTGCTTGTGAACGTGTTCGGCCTGTGGAACTTGCTCAATGCCTGCAACAGCGTTGGCTATGAGCTCTTCGTGAATACGGGCAGTTCGTCCGAATACGGCGCCAAGCAATATGCCATGCGCGAGAACGACATCCTGGAGCCGAACAGTTTCTATGCCGTGGCAAAGTCCGCCCAGTCCTTGCTCTGTCAGCACTGCGCCCGTACGGCATCCCTGCCATTGGTGACCCTTCGCTTGTTCAGTGTCTATAGACCCTATGAAGAGCCTGGGCGCCTGATCCCCAACATGATCATGGGAGCCATCAATAGCCGCCGTCTCGAAATGGCGTCTCCGAAGACTGCGCGCGATTTCGTGTATGTGGACGATGTAGTCAGACTCTATCTGATGGTGGATGAGCTAAAGCAGCTCCATGGCGAGATTCTCAACGTGGGAACGGGAATTCAACAGACGCTTTCCGAAGTCACTCAGGCGCTTGCTTCCGTTTGCGGCAGGGACCTCGATATCCAATGGGAGGCGATGGAACCGCGCATCTGGGATTCCGACACATGGGTCGCGGACTGCAGCAAACTCCACCGAAAAACCGGATTTGTACCAAGGACTACAATCAGAGAAGGGCTACTCAAGTGCGTTCCGTGGTTTGAAGCCCATCAAGACTTCTATCGGTAGCCGGGTCGAACATGCTTATTGAAACGCGCTGTCCACTGGGTGGCGACATTGCCTTCGACAGGGAAGTTTATCCGGCGAATGTAGACCTGAACCAGTTGACCTCGGATAGATTCTCCGCCAGGCGGCTGCCCGACCGGATCCACTATCGAATCGTGCGGAACCTTGAAACCAACACGATTCGTTCTTGCCCAATCCTCGACGAGGAAAGCCTCAATCGATTGTATCGTGCGAGCGCTGTGAACTATGAACCCATTGCCGACTATGCTTCTCGCACTTACCTTCACTACGCGCAACAGGCGCTGTCGATACTAAAGGACAAGCGAGGTCTTCTAGAGATAGGATGTGGACACGGATTCTTTCTGAAGGCGGCCTCCATCTTCGGGTTTGATCGAATTGCCGGTATAGAACCGTCCTCGGAGGCGGTGTCCAAGGCACCCCCGGAACTCCGTGGTCTCATCAAGGAGGGAGCACTGCAATCGGGCTTATTCGAGCCCGAATCCTTCTCTCTTGTTTGCGGGTTCCAGGTCCTGGACCATCTTGCCGCCCCCAACGAAGCCTTGCAGATCTGTAAGTCATACCTCGCGCCGGGCGGCGTGATGCTGTGGATTTGCCACGACATCGCTTCTCCCCTTGCCCGCATGCTTGGCGAGCGTTGCCCCATGATTGATGTCCAGCATATCGTGCTCTATGATCGAAAGACGGTGGCAAAACTCTTTCGTCGTAACGGATACGAAGTGTGTGACGTGTTTGGAGTGTCAAACTGCTATCCCCTATCCTATTGGATGCATTTGATGCCCATTCCCGCGGGCATCAAGCGCATGCTCTTACCATTCATGGATTTCAGCAGTGTAGGCGCCATGACGCTGAAGGCCAACTTAGGCAACTTGGGAATCCTGGCGAGGAAGCCCCTGTAGGACCCTATGGCAAACAACTGCGCAGCACAGCTTGGTAGAGTTGCGGTTCAAGTCCGCAGAGATATTCTGACGATGTCTTCTTCGGCCCATGCGGGGCATGTTGGATCCTCCTTTTCGTGTGTGGAATTACTGGTCGCGCTGTATTTTCGCGTGGCGCGGCTATGGCCCGAACGGGCCGAGGCTCCGGAACGCGATAGAATCATCCTGAGCAAAGGGCACGCCGCTACTGCCCTGTACTCTTGCCTGTCTCTACGGGGGTTCTTCCCAAGGGATTTGATAAAGGACTACGGGCAGGACGGCTCACGGCTGGGGCATCATCCTGTGAAAGGCTCCCTGCCCGGAATAGAGGTGTCCACCGGTTCGCTGGGGCATGGCTTGGGGCTTGGCTCGGGCATGGCGTTGGCAGCGCGCATGGACGCGACGGGCTCGCGTGTCTTTGTCATCATGTCGGATGGAGAATGCAACGAGGGAAGCGTATGGGAGTCTGCGTTGTGGGCTCCGAAGCACGGGCTCGGGAATCTCACGGTGGCAATCGATTTCAACAAACTCCAAGCAACCGCCCCCAGCACGGAATTGACTCAGCTGGAGCCGCTACGCGAGAAATGGGAAGCATTCGGTTGGGAAGCAGTGGAAGTCGACGGTCACGATTTGGATGCGGTCGTCGCCGCCTTTGAGTCTTCCTCGGACAGTAGGCCCAAAGTCATCGTGGCCCACACGATAAAGGGTAAGGGGGTCTCTTTCATGGAAGGAAGCCTCAATTGGCACTATCGACCACCTTCCGCCGACGATGTTTCGCGGGCATTGGCCGAGTTGGAATGAGCTCACTATGAGAGACGCATTTTTCCGAACGATCGTCGATTTGGGCGCGAGTGACGAGCGCGTTATGTTTCTGACGGCCGACTTGGGGTATAAGCTCTTCGACGAATTCCGGGACCGTTTCCCGGGGCGATTCCTTAATATGGGCGTCTCCGAAGCGAATATGGTAAGCGTATCCGCCGGCCTTGCCTTGAGTGGCAAACGCCCATTCATCTACTCGATTGTGCCGTTTGCCACGGTTCGCTGCTTGGAGCAGATCCGCATTGATCTCTGCGAAATGCAGGCACCCGTCGTGGTTGTTGGCGTGGGTGCCGGTTACAGCTACGGAGCCAACGGACCGAGCCACCACGGAGTCGATGATATTGGCATTATGCGCGCGCTGCCCGGGATGACAGTCGTATGCCCATGCGACCCTCAAGAAACGGCCGATGCCATGCGCGCCTTGCTGGCCGTCGAGAAGCCGGCCTATCTTCGCTTGGGAAGAGCGGGGGAAGCCACCTTCCCGGGCTCGAGTTCCCCGTTCAAGCTGGGATTTCCTCGCATTCTTCGCGAGGGCGCCGATATTGGAATTGCCATAACTGGCGCCATCGCCGGGGAAGCGTTGAAGGCGGCCGACTTGCTTGTTGACCACGGCATACACCCGCACATAATTTCGGTTCACACGCTATCCGACTTGGGTGAGACCGTCGAGTGCATACGCCAAGCGCGGCTACGTGCGGTGCTTACGCTTGAGGAACACGGTCCCTCTGGAGGATTGTACGAAGCGCTTGCAGGAGAACTGGCACGAAGGCGTGTCCAAGTCGACCTCGTACCGGTCACGGCACCACCCCGCTTCCTCAACGTCGTGGGAGGACAGGACTATCTGCGGAAAGTCGCCAAACTCGATGCCGAGTCTTTGGTGAAGCTCATTCTGAGTATTCGGAAGGGAGGCAAGTGATTACAGACCGCCGCATATCCGTGATTATCGCATGCTATCGCGATGCCGGAAGTATTCGCGAATTCTGGAGGCGCTTGAACGAAGTGCTTCCCTCGATCACGCCGAATTTCGAGATCATCTACGTAAACGATGCGAGTCCGGACGCATCCGCGGATATTCTCGCTGAGCTTGCGGCTCAAGACCCGCACTTGGTCGTGGTCACCCACACGCGCAATTTCGGAAGCCAGAGCGCCTTTCTATCCGGCATGCGAGTGGCCCGCGGCGACGCTATTATCTTGATGGACGGTGACTTGCAGGACCCGCCGCATCTCATTCCCGATCTCGTGGCTCGCTGGCTGGAAGGCAATCTGATCGTGTATGGCGAGCGGGTGGCGCGCAGGGAGACTTTGTTCCGGCAATTCGCGTACAAGGTCTTCTACCGCGTTTTCCGCCACATGGCAAACGTCCCGATTCCTGTAGATGCAGGGGATTTCGGGTTAATAGACCGCAAGGTCGCGAATACGCTGTTGGATTCGTTTCCGGAGCATCTCGTGTTTCTGCGGGGCCTCAGGGCGTATACGGGGTTTTCGAGCTGCGGAGTGCCGTATGTGCGCGACACACGCTTCGACGGACGTTCAACCAACTCGTTCGCAGGAAACATCCACTGGGCAAAGCTTGCCATCTTCTCCTTCAGCGCAAGACCGCTTCGGTATATTTCGTACCTGGCCTCCGTCGTCCTTATCGCTACGATGTGCGCGGGGCTCTACTACCTAATCGCCTTCTTTACGTCCGGGCGGGAGGCTCCCAGCGGGTTCATGACGCTGCTGTGCGTGACACTTTTCCTGGGAAGCGTACAGTTGCTCTGTTTCGCAATCCTTGCGGAGTATCTAGGGCACATTTACATTGAGATCAAGCAAAGGCCGCGATATATCGTGAAAGACATTGTCGACAATCGCGAACACCTTGAGCCCGCGCGAGACTCCTGCAATACCATGAAGGAATGAACGGTGCGGCGCGATGTCTTTGAACCCTTTGAACGCGACGTCGAACTGGTCGGCGGATATCAATATACCCAGTCAACGAAGAAGAGCTCCGTGATGTCGAATCGGCGCTTCTCCGACCTGATAATTGAATTGGCTGAACTTGATGGCAAACGGGTCGTCGACGTGGGGTGCGGCGATGGCACATATACTCGAGTCATGAGAGATGAAACACGCGCTTCCCAGATTGTCGGAATTGACCCTGCGGCGAAAGCCATAGAATTGGCGCGTCAAAGACACGGCGGCGACGGGGAGAGACTTGAGTTCCGGGTCGGATTTGCTTCCACGT
>JBAZRU010000432.1:0-3348 GCA_041662805.1 Candidatus Hydrogenedentales bacterium
CTGAATCGGGCGCCGCGCTCCGAAGGTTCAAGCGTCACGTCTCCGCCATGCAACCGCGCGAGTTCGCGCGCGATGGTTAGCCCGAGGCCGGTGCCCGCGACGCCGTCGTTCAACTTGTCGCTCACGCGGTAGAACGGCTTGAAGATACGCTCACGATGTGTCGTTGGAATCCCGGGGCCGTTGTCCGCGACTTCGACGGCAAGGGTCTCCCCGTCCTGCTTGCACGATACACGGACCTGATCGCCGTCCACCGCATACTTCTCGACGTTGCTCAAGAGGTTGCCGGCGATTTGCTCGAGTGCGTCGCGGTCGAAGAGGGCATCATGGCACGCCTCGGCTTCGAGCACGATACGTATGCCGCGCGCTCGCAGGGGCGCTTCGAAATGTGCGATCAACGCGCGCAGCACTTCGTCCGCTTTGCCTTGCGTTTGGTGCAGCTTCAGAAGCTGGCGTTCGTTGCGGCTGAAGGTCAGCACATTTCCGATCATGCGGCTGAGGCGTTGGCTTTCCGAGACAATCACCTTCAGGCGTTGACGGACGGACTCGTCGGCCCCCGAGAGATCGTCTTCGAGCACTTCGGCGTACATGCGGATGTTGGTCAGCGGCGTCTTCAGCTCGTGCGACACCTGGTTCACGAAGGTCACGCGCTGCTGCGCCTCGCGCATGGCGCGCGTGTTTTCGCGGTAGAAGTAGGTGGCCAGGCCGATGAACGCGATGGCCAAGACGCCGATACCTGAGGCAAGGTTGAACCACACGCTTTGGCCGTGTGCCTGCTCCGGCACGATATACCTGAGACTCCACGAGCCGAGCGGAGCGGCAAGCGCGAGCTGTACCGGGGCGTGCACCCCATCGTCTCCCAAGTAGCCGCCCCATTGATAGATCACCGCGCCTTTGGAGTCGTGCAATTCGATGCGGCCATCGGGCAAGGCGGATGCCTCGGGCAGCAGTCCCACGATATCGGCCATGAGACGAACCTCGTTAAGCTCCGCGCCAACGATGTATCCGGACGCTTCCCGCCACCAGAACAGCAATTGGATCCCGCTGCCCCAATAGCCCGAGTGCCAGCCCTTCGTCGTGGAAGGCGAAGGCGCAGCCTTCTTGAAGGACGCAATCGGCTTGAGGCTCTGCTGCTGGACGGCGCTCTGCACACCCGTTTCAGTTTCGGGTCCGGGGATTTCGCCTCGTTCCCAGATCGTGCGCGTGCGCGCGAGGAACTCCTCCTCGTCCTTCGTCAGGGTTTCCGCTGGCGACGGATAGAGCAGCGAGCCCTGCGGATCGAGCACGAAGTACTGCCGCACGACTCCAGATGAACGCGCCCGCTCGCGCAGTTGCTCGGGGGAAAGGGTGTCCCACGGCCCTTGCCCCATGAAGTCCCGCTCACGTTGTTCCAGCAATTCGGAGACTTGCGCCGCGATGTCGTTAAGGCGGCCGGCCATCAATTCATGGAACCGCACGCGAACCATCGCCGCCTCGTTGCGCGACACAACAACTCCCAACCACACCACCGCGGCCAGCGGCGCGACCACAATCAGGAAGTAAATGATGATGAGCCTTGGTTTCACGGGCCTCCGGCTATTCTTGGGGGCTGACTAGTAAATTTAACTTGGTCAAAGCGAGTTTCGTGTATCGTTGGGCGAAGAGCCGGCTGGAAGCCGACGGTACAAAATACGCTTCGTGAGCTACTGGATACGAGTTGGAATCGTCGTTGGCTGTCCTTCCGCATAACTCTAGCGGGCCTTCTGTTGATTCTGGATTTGATACTGCTCTTCCTGCATCCGCTTTCGTTGGGGCATATATCTATCGATTTCACGTATGTTGTCTTTCGCGGCAATGTTGCTAAATTCGTACAATCTTAAGGTTTCACTGTTCCACCGTTTCGCGTTCTCTTGGAGATAAAAGACGTTGGTTTCAAGAGTCTGCTGCGCTTCGTCGATCTTCCCCTCATCGCGCAGGCGCATGGCCATGATGTTGCGTTCGGCGCTAATCTGATAGACCGCCGCGACCATGACGTCGGCATTCGTTTTCTCTTCGACTTCTTGGGGAGAGTCCGTGAAACTCGCAAGGACGGTGGACCGCATAGTTTCCGTGGTCTTCGAGGCTATGCTCATGCACGAGACGCTGGCGGTCGCGAGCTGCATGGAGGACGTGGCTGCTTGACCCGTCACTTCCACTTCGACTATGGCGTACTTAGTCTGTCCGCCGTACAGTTGGTTCAATGAGAAGGATATGTTCTGTCCGACGATGTCCGCTTGACGTCCCAGCATGCGCACGGGCCGCACGCCTTCGCCGCAGTGGATGGTCGCTTTCACCTCTTGTGCGACGACCGTCAATACGTCGCCGAATTCGCGCATGAACGCCTGCTCCAGGTCGGCGGCGCTTTCCGCGAACATATGGTTGCCGTCGCTCTTCTGCGCAAGCTTCGTCATCAGGTCCTCGTTGTAGTCGAGGCCCAATCCGATGGTCGTCACCGCGATGCCTTCGCGCCCCAACGACGTGCCCAATTCCGCCAGATCGCCCGGTGAACTTGGTCCGATGTTAGCAAGCCCATCGGACAACAGCACGATGCGGTTCACGCGCTCCTTGTCGAGGAACTTGCGAAGTTCCGCTGCCCCTTTGCTGACGCCCGCGAACAGCGCGGTGGATTCGCCGGCCTCTATCTGTGCAATTGTCGCGTACACCTGTTGCCTGTCGGTGAGTTTGGTGGCGGGCACAAGGACGCGGACGTTCGTGTCGTAGGCCACAATCGACACGATGTCGTCGTCGCGCAATTTGCCGACGGCCATGCGCAGCGCGTCTTTCGCCCGCGCGATCTTCTCGCCCTGCATCGAGCCGGACTTGTCGATCACGAAGGCGACGTTGACGGGGGCGCGATGGTCCGCGTCGGCGGGTTCCGCGCCGGTCATCGAAAGGCGCAGGTAGGTTGTTCCCTTTTGGTTCGCGAGCATGACGGGATTGGCAAGTTCCAGCGAAACCGTGACCGGCTCCGCCCACGCAACGGCGCCCTGCAAGGCGACAGCCAGCGTGACCCTCGAAATCAATCTCACCGTGAATCGAGTCATGGGGCTCATAATGATCTCCTCGTGCCACACGATAATACCAAACGGAAGGAGTCCCGGATGGAATGCGCGGGCGGTTGGGTTATGGTTTCTCTGGCTCCATCCTACGAGCGACCGCGCACGGAGTGGTCAGATCGACGTGAGGGGCTTGTAAAAGATTCGTAAAACGCAACGGCGCTTTCGGCGCCCCTCACTCCATGTGATACACTACCCCCATGAGCAGACCAGTCGAAGATAGCGTCCTTCCGGTGTTTGAGCGCTTCCCCGAAGTGAAGCTCGTGTATTTCTTCGG
>JBAZRU010000432.1:3358-6365 GCA_041662805.1 Candidatus Hydrogenedentales bacterium
TGCCGGGCCGATGAGCGACTACGATTTCGCCGTACACTTCGACGGCCTCACCGTTCGTGAAATGTCGCACCGCCAACTCGACCTCGTGTCCGAATTGCAGAAGGCGCTCGCAACCGACGACGTCGACGTGGTCGTCCTCAATACGACCGAAGCCCCCGAACTGAAGTTCGACATCATCAAGAACGGACGCCTCATCTACGACCTCGAACCCTACCGCGTGCTCGTCGAACCCGAGATTCTCAACGAGTATTTCGACTTCCACGATGGCCTCGTCCGGAACGGACTCACGAGGTCCGCGCCATGACGAGTCTGCACGTCATCGAGAACAAGGCTTCCGCCGTGCGGAAATACCTTGGGATTCTCGACATCTACAAAGGGCGAAGTCAGGAGGAGATCGAAAGTGACGCGACGTTGCGCGGCGCCGTCGAGCGATACTTGTACCTTGCCGTACAAGCAACCATCGACTTGGCCGAAGCCACCATCGCATACAAGCACTTTCGCAAGCCCACGACGAACCGCGAATGCTTCGAAATACTCACAGAGAACGGCCTAATCGAAAGCGACTTGGCTGACAGACTCATACGGATGAGCGCCTTCCGGAACCTGCTCGCCCACGCCTACGACCGAATCGACTACGGCATTGTCGTCGAAGTGTTGAGCGGATCGTTGCCAGACTTGGCTCAGTTCTTGGGAGCGATAGAGCGAGTAGACTAAGGTTCGCGTTACCTGATGGCTATACAGGTCAGCGCTTCCGGATGCTATTCCATTCAAGACTGACACGCTGAGACGTCTGTCGTCTTGCAAGAATTACCTGCGTCATTATTAGGACAACGATTTTCAACGTGTTTGGAGAAGCCCTGTGAATCAAAACGCACTCTCGCCCCCCCGTCTTCACCGCATGTCCGCCATTCTCTCGTCTTACGTCGACAACGGCGCGCTCCCCGGACTCGTCGCGTTGGTTTCCCGGCGCGGCGAGGTGCATGTCGATGCGATTGGCATGCAGTCAATCGGCGGCAGCGAACCGATGCGGCGCGACACAATCTTCCGCATATCGTCGATGACCAAACCCATTGCCGCTGCAGCGGCGATGATCCTCGTCGAGGAATGCCGGTTGCGCCTCGACGACCCGGTGGACAGATTCTTGCCCGAGCTTGCCAACCGCCGTGTGTTGAAACGCCTCGACGGCCCCCTCGACGACACGGTACCCGCGAAGCGGTCCATCACCTTGCGCGACCTGCTCACCCTCCGCATGGGCATGGGCCACATTATGGCGTACGCGCAGGATTATCCAATCCGGAAAGCGTTGGATGCTTACGGTCTCTTGCCGGGCCCACCGCAGCCACAGGCCGAGCCTGCGCCGGACGAGTGGATGCGAAAGGTCGGTACCCTGCCGCTGATGCACCAGCCCGGCGAAAGGTGGATGTACGACCTCGGGCTCGACGTGCTCGGCGTACTCATCGCGCGCGCTGTTGGTCAGCCCTTGGATGCGTTCATGCGTGAGCGTATCTTCGCCCCGCTCGGCATGCACGACACCGGCTTCCACGTGCCGTCCGAGAAACGCGTTCGGCTCGCGACCAGCTACGCCGCCAACCCCGAAACGAGAGCACTCGAGATCTACGATGGCGTCGACGACAGCCAGTGGGGTCGCCCTCCTGCGTTTCCTGCTGCCGCATCAGGGTTGGTATCCACTGTCGACGACTACCTGGCCTTCTGCCGGATGATGCTGAACAAGGGCAAACACGGCAACGAGCGCATCCTCTCGCGGCCATCGGTCGAACTCATGACAGCCGACCACCTGACCCCCGAGCAGAAGTCGGGCATGGATATCTTCTTCCGAGGCAACAGCGGATGGGGGTTCGGCATGGCCGTGTTCACCCACCGCGACGGCCTCGCCACCACGCCGGGGCGCTTCGGATGGGACGGCGGCCTCGGCACTTCCGCATACTCCGACCCCAAGGAAGACCTCGTCGGAATCCTCATGACCCAGCGCATGATGGACTCCCCCGACCCGCCCGGCGTCTTCACCGATTTCTGGACCTCCGCCTACCAAGCGATTGACGACTGACGAAGATCCCGGTCCCCACTCGCGAAATCCGCCATTGACACCGTTGGGTCCGCATGATATCATTATGATATCTTTATGATAGGAGGAGGCGAAGATGGTTACCAATGAGCATGAGGCGTCTGTCGCGAACGGCTGGCCGACCCTGGGCATTTCCATCGTAGTTGGACTGCTCCTGCTGGCGGCGCTGGTTTTTGCCGTGATGTCCAAGATGGTAGTTCTGATTTTCGTCTTGGCCTTGGCACTGGGGCTTTGGAGCTTCCTCGTCTCGGGCTTCTTCACGCTTCAGCCCAACGAGGCCGCCGTGCTGGTCCTATTCGGGAAATACAAGGGCTCGGTGCGCACCCAGGGCTTCAAGTGGGCGAATCCCCTCTACAAGAAGATGAAGGTCTCCCTTCGTTGGCGCAATTTTAACGGTGGCACCACCAAGGTCAACGACCTGCGCGGAAATCCCATCGACATCTCCGCCGTGGTGGTGTGGCGCGTTGAAGACTCCGCGAAGGCCGTGTTCGACGTGGACCACTTCGACGAATTCGTCTCGGTGCAGAGCGAGGCCGCGCTACGGCACCTCGCGATGTCTTACCCCTATGACACTTTCGAAAACGACACGCTTTCGCTGCGCGGAAGCACTGACGAAATCAGCGAAGCCCTGAAGCGGGAAGTGCAGGAGCGCGTCGGAAAAGCCGGGGTCAACGTCGAAGAAGCGCGATTGAATCACTTGGCCTATTCGCCTGAAATCGCGGGGGCCATGTTGCAGCGCCAGCAGGCCGACGCCGTGGTCGCCGCGCGGTCGCGGATCGTGGAAGGGGCCGTGGGCATGGTGGAGATGGCGCTCGAAAAGCTCGAAGCCTACGGCAAGATCCAGCTCGACGAAGAACGGAAAGCCTCCATGGTCAGCAACCTGCTGGTCGTGCTGTGCGCGCATCAGCCCGCGCAGCCGATCGT
>JBAZRU010000433.1:0-6348 GCA_041662805.1 Candidatus Hydrogenedentales bacterium
GATAGCAATTCACCAGGATGATGCGCAAAGGACCGCCGTTCGCGGCGAGCGTGGCACGTTGCGACATGGGGCGAACGCTTATGCCTTTGAGCTTACGTGCGGCATACCATCCATCCTCGGGGAATTCCGTCCCGGGAAAGAAGAGCTGACGGCGTTGGAGCATCGGCCAGAAGCGGTTCGGATTGGAGCCGATCCGCCGCAGTGCCTTCCTCCCCTTCATTGCCTCGCCAACATAGGCGAGGGCGTCGGCCCAGGACCGAAGATGCGCGGCAATCCGCCACCATTCCCGGCTCAGAGCGGCGCGACCCACGGCGCGGCATTCGCTCATCGCATAGGCGAAGGCGACAGAGGGGAACTGCGATACAGGAAAGTTGCGGAGTATCAAGCGCAGGCGGTTTCGCGTGTTGAGGTAGTACTTGTGGCGGGCCCTGGCCCCCTGCCCCATCGTCGCGCTGAACTTGTGTCTAACGACGGCAGCCGGACAATTCCTGGCTTCGAAGCCTGCACTCCAGATGCGGAGGCATAGGTCGAGGTCGGCGAGGTAGATTTCGAAGTCGATTGGAAGAAGGCCCGCTTTTCGCAGCGCGGAGCACCGGAGAAACATGGCTCCTCCGCACACTCCCAAGACCGGTTTGGATTCGTTCCAGCGAGGCCCGTCGATGCGGCCGAGCCCTTCGTCCCACCCTACGCCGACGATGGAACAGGCCACACCCACGGAGTTGAGGAGATGCGGTTGATTGAACATCAGCATCTTGGGGGCGACGGCGCCTACCTTGGGATGGGCCTCGGCGAATTCGACCAGCTTCGTGACGGCGTCGGGCGCGGTCCAAGTGTCGTTGTTCAGGAGAAAGACGTAATCGGCGTGCGCGGCGATGGCGCGTTCAATTCCCGCGTTGTTGCCGGGCGACCAGCCAAGGTTAGCGCCGAGTTCGACGATTTCGACGCGGGGGTCCACGCCGAATTTGTCGAGGACGAACTTCACGGAGTCGTCGGTGCTGCCGTTGTCCAGCAGCACGATGCGGACATTGGGATAATCGCACGCAAGAAGCGACGTGAAGCAGTCGTTGAGATGCTCGATGCCGTTCCAGTTGATAACGAGAACATGAACCAGCGGTTGCGTCATAGTGAGGCGAAGTATAGCAGGCGCTTCGCGGGTCTGCGAAAGCGATTGCTTGGAGAGGGAGAACACGGACTAACTCGGACGAGCACGGACTGACACAGACGTTCGGGGATAGCGGACGGGAGCCGCTGTTCGCTTCTGGTGTCGCGTAGAGCCCGAGGGCTGCGCGGCGCTACTTTTTGTCCTCTTCCGTTACGTGCGTGGGGCCGGGGCTGACCTTGCTCTGGAAAGCGCGCTTGCGCTCCTCGACCATTCGTTTCGCGATTTCCCTTACGACGGTTTCGAGCCACATGGAGACTTGCGTGCCTTCCCGGTAGTCGGCGGGGGCGACATGGTCCACCCGGTCGGTATCCTGGAGGCGCTTTGCCTGCTCGAAGTGTTTCGTGGAACCGGGCGTATAGACGGCGCAGGTGTGGCCATTGTGCTTCTTTACAACGGAAAAAGAGGGGATGTCGCTGGGGCCGTCCGCAATGTAGATCATGTTCTTGAAGGGGACGCGACGTTCGTCTTCGGGAATGGCGTCGTTGACGCTGATTTCCGCTTTGTTGACGCCCTTGTTGATTTCGAAAAGTGCGCGGGTCTTCGTAGTGTTATCCAAGAAGCCGGCGATTTGGCTGATGGGTCCAATTTTGGGCTCGCTCTTGAAGTCGGCTCCGGGGCCCGCGGGAATTTCGATGAACTCGGATGCGTGAATACCCGAGAGGTATGGCTCGATGCGGGAGCCTCTCACCATCTCGGCGAGGCCGGTGCTCACGACGTAGTGTTCGAGGTGCAGGTCCCACTCGTTGAAGGGCGCGGCTGTGACCAACCGGGAGAGCCGGTCGAAGAGTTCGGGAATTCCCGGGAAGAACTCGATGTCGCCTCCCAACTCGCGCAGCCGTGCGTTCGTGAGATCGGGCATGCGGCCACTTTGCACGTAGGAAAGCAGATGGCCGAGGTAGGAGGTGTCTTGCTGCACGGTGACGCCAGCCTTGGCATAGTACGCGGGGAGGGCATTGACCTCCCGCCAGAATTGATGCTCGTCGACGTCGTAGGCGTCGAAGAGCGGCTTCTGCATGTACTGCGGCGAGAGGGTCTTGTCGAAGTCCCAAATCACGCCGATGACGTTTTGTAGAAAGAGTCCCTTTTCCGGCACGATTGTCGTATTCCTTTTCGTTGTAGAACGGAACGATAGCACCTTGGGAAGACGGTGACAAATACGGGTCGACTTGGACCAGGGGTTGGGAAGGCTCGGCTTCTGTGGGAGGCTCCTCTTGCGCAAATACAAAGCCTGGACCTAAAAGAAGTCCTGTCGACTAGCTATCCCCCGGATAGGAGTCAGGCGAAGGTGACAGAGCGCGCAGGAAACGTACGTCGCCTTCCATGACGGGGACAGTCCCCCTTCCGCCGTCGTCCTTCATGTCCGGGCCGATGCTATAGAGCAGATAGCCCGAATCCGTGAGACGATATTTGAGCGGATTGTCGTCGAATGGGTCGATAGGCACGGATGTCAGAAGACTGGGAACCAAATCGTCGAGTTGAGGGGGGAACTTCTTGAGTTCTCTCTGGTAGCTATCGATTGCCAGGGCAGTTCGGAGAATTCGGATCTTTGCCTTCTCGGAGTTTTCTGCCATCGCGAATCGGGAAGTTGTATCTATCACCATGGTGTGAATTGCGTTCGGAGCGTTCAGAGCAGAAAAACCCTCCATCCGTTGCCCGTAGGGAAGGGCCGAGATTTCGACTAGCCGCATTTGCAGATTGAGCATGTCAATCAGCTCGGATATGTCGAGACCGGCCAAGCTTCTCACGCGCGCGGTCAATGGGTTGAATTCAAGAAGCTCCTTAACCGACGTGTCTGCGAAGTCCCACTCATACTGGTCTGACACCCACGGAGAGCAACGCATGCTAACCTGGGCATATAGGTCGCCGATCAGGGCACGCTGCATCAATAGACTGGCATCTCCTTGCGTCAGGGCCCGTTCCAGCGGGACGAAGTCGACAGGGACATCTCCGAGCTTGTTCAGAATCCGATTCAGGGAAGCGAGGGCACCCCCTCGAAGCGCTCCCGCGAACAGGAGGTCCGAAGCTGAGGGGCGATTGGCGCACGCGTTCGTCAGTGCAACAGAAGCTTCGAGGCTTCGAACGCAGCGAACTGCGTCCTTGTCCTCGGCTGCCAATATAGCCTCGAGTCGCAGAAGGGCAATGGCATTCCGAAAGTGCGTCCACTCGTCGATATCGAAGAGGAGTTGCGAACCGACTTCTTCGGTGTATTCAAGCACGGTGAAGTAGCACTCGGGGATTGCGGTTGCTTGGTGGAGCAAGTCAAGTGCAGAGGAGTTCCGAGTCAGATGTTCCCGTATCGCAGCCAGCAATTCCGGTGATAGCGGTGCAAAACCGCCGGGGTATTCGGCATCTCCGACGAAAGGAAGGACCGGTCTGGCCGACGAGGAGGGCAAGGTGATTGCAGCGAATGCTCTGTAGTAAACATCCGCGGCATTAGGACCTTTCGCCTGTCCGTACCATGCGATGAACTCTTCCCCGGTAGTTGGATGACCGGCACGCCGGATGGCTTGCAGCGTTCTGTCGAGTTGTGCATTCATATACGTATTGGAAGCGACGACGGCGAGGGCACCCAAAATGAGGGCAACCATCAGGAATGCGCCGATAGGGACTAGACACGACGATTTAGACTTTCCCACAATCTTCATACACGTATTGTTGTGCAATTCGGTTGCATGAGACAAATGGGACCGTCCAGATCGAGTTTTTCCTGCAATCATCCGAGCCAGCTTGCCTGATATACTCTCGACTATACCGAGTGACACGTTGATGAAGCGGCGGGGGATACTTGAAGGCAATGCGATGGAGTGCAGGATATGCCGGCTGCTTCTAACTTGGAGGCTAAAGAAGCCCTTCGTATTCTACTTGGATTGGTGCGGCTGTTTGGGGAACTGACGCTGCTGGTGTCGGGAGTCTTGTGTGCAGGATTCACGAGCGTTGCGTCGGGGACTCTGTTGGTCTATTTCTTGACGTCATCCGATTCCTGGGATGGCGTCTTTCTCTTAAAGCTGGCAGTCAAGGCGACCGCGTTCGGCGGGGTGACATTGCTGTTGGCGTTGCGGCTGCGTTGGTTGCGGCCGTATCTCCGCCGCGCGCCCTATTCTGATGAGACGCTGAAGAACCCGAGCGAGTCTTCCCCACTCTTCCTCAGCATCGTTCTTGCGCTTGCCGCGGGTATCGCTATGCTTCATCTGGGCGACTATCCGAAGGCGGAACCCGATGAGATGCACCATTTGATCGTGGCCAAGAATTTGGCGCTGCATGGGGAGTATGCGTCGGGGCATCCCGATGCCGGGTTTGTGCGCTTCGATTCGTATGATTCCGTAGGTCCGACGGTAATCGCGCCGGTCGCCGGGGCGTTGCGTGTTTTCGGTGTGGAGCTGGTCCCCGCGCGAATGATCATGGCCGGTTTCTTCATCGCCCTTCTGGCCGTCTTGTACGCCTTGTTCTTGCCGGTGGCCGGTGGGCGCGGCGCGGTGATGGGGTGCGCTTTCGTCTCCACAGCGTTAGGCACGCTTTATCTTGCGAAGACTCTGTATGGGGAGATTCCGGCGCTGCTCTTCCTGTGTTGCGGGCTGCTGTGTTGGCGACGGGCGATGCGCGGAACAGGCGGTGCGCCGTGGCTGCTGTTTGCGGGAGTGTGGTTTGGGCTTGCCGTGGTGACGAAGACGTTCATGGTCTTTGCCCTTTGGGCATTCTTCGCCGCATGGCTGTATGACCGCCTCAGCTTTCGTCGGATTCGAGTCGTGCATATGCTTCTTCCCGCATGCTGCGCCGGTGCAGTGGTCGCAGTGTGGTGGGTAATTCAGAGCGCCTTTCAAACCGTTCCCGAGGGCGTCACGACGGGCCAGCTAGCGATGTATCAGCACAACCTGATGTTTGGCCTGGATTCCGTGCCGCGCACCTTGGGTTGGTTGTTCCGGCATGGGGCCATGATCTCCGTATCGGCGCTGGGGATGCTGATTGCCGGAGTGTGGGTTTTCTATCGCCGTTACGATCCCGCCGTGGTTGTACTGTGGATGTTTGCGATCTTCGTCGGGTACTGGTGGGTGTTCTTCACGACGGGGAACATTCCTCGTTACGTGTGGTATGCCTTGGCGATATCGGCGTGGTGCGTGGGGCCTGTCGTGGCAATAGCGCTTCGGGGAGCAGTACGCAAGCGCGATGGTCATTGGCGCGTGCGACCGTTGCGTCTCTTCTTGGCAACGTGCATGTGTGTGCCATTTGGAATGAACCTGAGCTATGAGTTCACGGCGGCGCTGGGGCATGACGACATGCGGGACGACCGGTTGTTGTGCGAACTTGTTAAGGCCTTGCCTGCGGATGTTGACATCGCGTCGACGTTTTACCCTGTTGAGCGCACGCTGAATTTCTTTACTGGGCGGCATGTCGCGCGAATAGCGGAGACGAAGGAGGCTGTGCAGGGAAGGGCATTGGTGGTTCTCGACGCAGAGAGTCAGGGCGCGTTGGTGGGGGAACTGGGGCCGACTCGGAGAATTGGACGGTACGCGGTGTTTGAGGGAGAGTGATGGAGGAGCGAGGACGGACACGGATTGGCACCGACGAACACGGACGAAGAAATAGGAAGACGAAGAATAGCGAAGAAAGAAACAAGACGCCCGGCACGGAGACCGGGCGCTACAAATACCAATTGAAGAATGTGGGTTTTAGTCTTGCCGTAGGCGCTTCTTCTCTTCGCCCGCTAGCATGTCGTGGGTCTCTTTGAGCATGGCGGGAATTTTGTCCTTGAATGGCGAGCGGCTCAGGGACGCGGAGAGGTCCAGTTCGTGCAGGTTGTCCGCGCGTTTGCCGGGGAACCAGTGGCCACCGTTGCCAAATAAGTTGTAGCGCATCTTGCCGAATTCGATCATGTCGAAGGCGAGGGCGAGGTTGCGCAGGCGCAGCATCCAGGGGATGTTGATGTTGCCGGGCGTGACGTCCCATTCGGGCAGGCCTTCTTGCCAGTGGAGGAGCCATTCTTTGCCGAGGACTCGCTCCATTTCCTTTTCAAGTCGTTCGACGATTGGGCGAACAACCTGCGCGGCCTGACCCGAGAGTTCAGCCGTTTGGAGATGGATGTCGAAATCGCTGGGTTTGGATGCGCCGCAACTCAGCGTGTGCACCTCGGGGTGCGACAGGCAGAACAGGCCGTTGAAAACCATGGGATGATGGGGGGCGGTGAGCTTGGC
>JBAZRU010000434.1:0-6334 GCA_041662805.1 Candidatus Hydrogenedentales bacterium
GATACCGTGGTCGCAGAATGCCAAGCCGGAGATAATCTCGCCTTCAGCCGCATCGTCGCCGCCTATAAGGGCCTTGTGTGCTCCGTGGCCTATAGCATGACTGGCGACTTACAGCAAAGCGAAGACATCGCGCAAGAGGCCTTCTTCGAGGCGTGGCGTCACATGGCGGACTTGCGCGACCCGCATAAGCTGCCGACATGGCTGTGCAGCATTGTCCGCAATATGGCGCGCGACACATTCCGGCGCAACCAACGAGATCCGCTGTCCCAAGCCACCTCGCTTGAAGACCACCAAGTCACCGACGAGTGTGCGGAGCCGTCGTCGATGGCGCAGTCGGAGCGGCTCGCGCTGCTCTGGAAGACTCTGGCCGACATTCCGGAAGAGTATCGCGAACCGCTTGTCCTCTACTATAGGCAAGGGCACTCGATTCGTGACGTTGCCGAAGCCCTGGACTTGACCGAGAACTGCGTGAAACAGCGGCTGTCTCGCGGCCGCAAGATGTTGAAGGCGCACGTAGAGCGCTTGGTCGAAGATACGTTGGAAGAGACCCGCCCCAATGAGGCGTTTACATCGAGCGTCATGGCCGCATTACCGCTCGTGGCAATCCCGACGGGTCTGACAACAACGGTGGCCGGCGGCAGTGCCGCCACGGGAAAGGTTGTCGCGGGCGCTCAACTCGCTGCCGTCGCGGGAAGCCTGGCCGGGCCCCTCATCGGCATGACCGGCGGTTTCTTCGGCATGTGGGCAAGCATTCGCAACAGCGCCACGCTGCGTCTGCGCCGCGCGATGCTTGTCTGCTGTAACGTGACCTATGCCTTCGTCTGGACCTTTCTCGGCTACGAGGCGCTGTGCGGCATCATATTCTGGGAAGACCCAACGCTGATGTTCACCCTCTGCGGCTTGGGCTGGGCTGCGTACATCCCTCTTCTCCTCATCCTCATTCTTCTCTCCAACCGTTGGGTATTGCACATCGCCAAAGAAGACGCTGGACAACTCCCGGCGCCCGCGACACCCCTCGAACAGTCCGATCTCTCCCGCCGCCGCGTGTGGCTTTCATTCGTCGCGACGTTTCCTCTCGCCCTGCTTGCCTCAATCGCCATCGTGATTTGGCTGCAGTCAATGATGCAGACAACTACCCTTTGGCCCGCGGCGATGTGTGCGATCGCTATCGTCCACTACATCTATTTCGCATTGTTTCGCAGCGGCATGGCCATCGCACGCGACGAGGAAGCCTTCAGAAGCAGTCCCCCAAAACGCAATTTGGACGAGGTGCTCGCCGCCCCTCTCGAAAGCCATGCGCCGACGAAACGCGCCCTCTTCTACAACGACCTTGCCGCGTTGTCCGGAATGATCCTTGGGCCGATGGCCCCCGCCTTCGCCTCGAGTCTTTCGACCAACCGCTATCCTCTCAGCTTCCTGATAGGCATTCTTTGCACCTCCGCCCTATTCCTCGGTCTACGGATGCGTTCCGTGCCCAATGGCAGGGGCTGGGGCTACTTCATTGTCTGCATGTATATGGGCGTCGCTTGCGGTATCTGCACCGCCGTTACCGGACCACACAGGCTCGTTCCTGGCCAAAATTTTGAACTGCCGGGCTTCGCCGCGGGTCTCATCCCCTTCGCAATGTATTGGTGCATCGGCATCGCCCTATTCTTCATCCTGAAGTCCCAGAAGACCCCGAAAAGATGAAGAGGACCTTGGGAAGACAACTTCCGCTGCTGCTATTGCCGCCCCACAGGACGTTTGGAGCTTTTCGGTACTCTTCCCCGGGCCGACGGATCTCGCCGCATTACTCCGCCAACACAACCTGCATGCGGGGTTTCGGTCCGCCATTCGCGCTCTTTTCCGGCACAAGCTGTAGCCAATGCCGCTTCTTCTCCGGACCCGACGCATCGAGGTCGTTCATCAACGCGTTGTAACGAAAGCTGCCTCCCGCCTCCAGCTTCAGCGGGGTCAGCCGCGACTTCGGGAACGCCGCCTCGTAGATCGTCTGCGTCCCTTCGCGCTTCACTGCCAATTTCACGTCAGTGCTCACTTCGGTTCCGCCCACACCAATGCCCCAATACAGGAAGACCTCGGGCCCTTTCTGCGTCAACGTGATGCCCCAGCTCCACTCGCCCAGGAACATCTCTACGTTGTCCGCCGACCACACCGTATCGCCCGCAAACGGTTGGGTGTGCTCGTTGTCTTCCGCCCGAACGGCCAAGTACAGCCACTCCTCGTCCCACATGAATCCCAACTCGCTGTCCAGGTCCTTCTTGTCATTCCAATCGAAGTGTACGGGATATGTCATGCGCACCATGCGCGCGCTTGCCCACTCCGCGAGATCGCCGTCTATCGTCACGGGAGCCTTCGCCTTCACGGCATCCGCCGTTGGGACCAGCTTCAGATCCTGCTTCACGTCCACCGCCGGGCCATGCTCCGTGTGCTCGTACCGCGTGCCGAAGTACGGAACAGGAAAACGAACCTCCTCGGGGCTCGCCGCCTGCATTCGGAATTTCAGATCCACCGACGCGTTCTTGCCGACTTCGTACTCAAGCTGCGACGGCGTCACGGTCCACCCCGGCGCGGACTCCCACACGAGCGAGGACTTCATGGGGGAATCGTGCGGATTCGATACCGTGACCGTCAGTTCCTTGTCCACAGCGTTGCCCAACGGCACGAAGAGTTCTTCTGCGCGAATCCACGTGTTCCGGATGTTGTATAACTCGTCGATGCGCGCGCTCGTAACCACATTCGACGGCATGACTGAGTTCGGCTTGATGACCGACCAGTCGACGTCCGTCCCGCGCACGCGAACGAGCAGGTAATGGTTGAAGTTTCCTTCCTCCGCGGGCCCGCCCATTCCATAGACCGACGACCCTCCGCAGATGGTATAGCGCACGCCGTCGCGAGCCCCGCAATCGCGATACAAGTGCCAATGCCCGGAGAACACCCCGCGTACCGGATGCCCGCGAAACACCTCCGCCATGTTCGACCACTGGCTCTCCCATGATGCATCGGCTTCGGCGGGATCGCCCTCGTGCGCGAAATACGGTTTGTGCACGAACACGAACACGTTCGCTGCGTCGGATGACTCCAGCGTCTGTTTCGCCCACGCCGCCTGCTCATCCGAGATGCGCGTCACTGCGCCTTGCTCCTCGCTGTTCAACAGCAGAAACAGAGAATTGCCATAGCGAAACGAGTAATGCGTTGGTCCGATCCGCTCGGTCCAAATCCGTTCCGAACCTATGTCCGTAATATCGTGATTGCCGGGATTGGGAAAGAACGGGGGCTGCAGCTCCGAGATAGCCTTGTCGAACTCATCCCACTGCGCCGGCAAGTCTTCCGCCGCGCCGCCGAGAATCATATCTCCCGCGTGGACGACTAGACTCGGTTTGAGGATGTTGAACTCCCGGATGAACTGCCGGAAGACCTCCGACTGCTCCACCGGTTCAAGGGTGTTCGAATCCGCCATGATGACGAAATCGAAACTGTCTGCCGCCAGCGGCGGGGACTCGCCAAGTCTCTTGAGCGAGCGCTCGATCAGCGTGGTTTGGCCCCACGCCGCGGCCGCCGCGATCGCCATGGCTCCCAGAAACGCGCCGCTCGACAACACACGTCTCACATTCATTTGCATGTCCTTTCGTCGCGCCGCGATACGGATGCCCCAGGAAGGCGCGTTGCAACGGACCATGATATGCGCCGGAGCATCGCGCGTGTCAAGCGGGAGCCGTGCGACCGGGCAAGGCGACAAGAGGCCGGGGTCCAAGAGGTAGGGCGCTTTCGCCGAAAGTGCTTCTTCGCCTATTCTCGCGGGCTTCATTCACCTGCGGACTCTTCGGCGAAACGTCCCTTCACTAATCGTCCACGTACTCTGGATACAATTCCTTCATGCACGGAGGGCAAATGACATGGCTGAACTCGGCTTCCGTGTGATCGCGGACATAGGCCTCGACCTGTTTCCAATAGCCTTCGTCGTTACGCACCTTCTTGCAGCTTGGACAGATGGGAATGATGCCGCGCAATGTTCGCACGTCGTCCAGGGCGTTCTGCAGTTCGGCCATGCGGCCCGCCAGTCTGGATTGCAGGTCGATAATGCGCTGGCCAACCTTGATTCTGGCCTGAAGCTCACCCGGGTCGTAGGGCTTGGCCAGGAAGTCGTCGGCGCCTGCGTCCAGACCCGCAATGATGCTTGCCTTATCATTTTTCGCCGTCAGCACGATGATATAGGGTGGCTGGTCCGACTCCAGCGCGCGTACCCGCCTGCATACTTCCACTCCGTCAAGTTGGGGCATCATCCAATCGAGGATGGCCATCTTGGGCGCACCAGGTTGTCGCAGGATGTTCCACGCATCCATGCCGTTGACGGTTTCCACCACCTCATGCCCGCATTTTTCCAATAGTGCCGTCAGGATGCTACGCGAGGTCACGTCGTCTTCGGCGATCAAGATGCGCATTGGGCCTCGCTTTCCACTGGCTGTCGCTGGGCAATACACACGCGATTGCGCCCCTGCGCTTTTGCTCGATACAGGGCGGAATCCGCGGCGGCCAATAAATCGTCCAGGCTTTCGTTTCTTCTCGCTGCAACTGCTCCGATGCTGATGGTGACGCGCACGTCTCCGGCTCTGGTATGGATAGGGCTGTCGTTTACGACCAAGCGCAGGCGTTCGAAGAGGGCCTCTTGCTCGCGCTCATCGGTGTCCGCCGCAATGACCACGAATTCCTCACCCCCGAAGCGGCCCACGCTGTCGTACTCGCGCAAGGAATCCGTCAGAAGCTGCACCACTCCGCAAAGCACTTCATCGCCGGCCATGTGTCCCACAGTATCGTTGATGCCCTTGAAGTGATCGATATCGCAAAGCCCCACGCTCAATCCGGCGCGCGGCCTTCCGCGCAGGCGCCGGTCCCTGGAAAGCTCATGGGAAAGGGTTTCCGCGAGGGCTCTGCGGTTCAGTGCGCCGGTCAGCGGGTCATGGGTCGCTTGATGAGCAAGCGCGTTTCGGGCTTCTACAAGGCTGTCCCGCATTTCGACCAAGCGAATACCTACGCCGATCCTGGCCCGCAGCTCGCCAGAGTCGTACGGTTTCGCCAGGTAATCGTCCGCTCCTGCATCCAGCCCGGCAATGATGTCGGACTTCGCGTCCTTTGAGGTCAGCAAGATGATGTAGGGAGGTCGGTCGGATTGCATTTCCCGCACGCGACGGCACACATCCAAACCGGTGAGTCCCGGCATCATCCAGTCGAGTATGGCCAATTGGGGCGCACCGGGCTTCTGAAGGGCCAGCCACGCGTCCGCGCCGTTTTCCGTCGTCAAAACCTCGTGGCCTTGCTTCTTGAGCACGCCAGCCAAGACTGCGCGCGATGTCACGTCATCTTCAGCTATCAAGATGCGCATATGCGCCGCCTCCTGCGTTTTGCCGTACCCACTTCCGATTGCGGAGTCCATCGAGCAGGGCGGCTGGTGATGTCTTCCCTGACACTCCGTATCTTCATTGGGATGCACTCTCTTCGTTCAATCTACCTTCTGCAAATTCGGTCATCGCCTCTCGGAGTTCGGCGAACTGATTCTCCAAGTTGGGTATACCCGCAGAGACGAACTCCAAGTCCCCCGCCGCGGCCGCTTTCTCCAGAATGAATGCTGATCTCCGAAGGGCTTCCCCCCCAACATTGGCCGACGCTCCCTTAATACTGTGCACTTGCCGCTCGATCCCTTCTGCATCATTCGCTTCAAGAAATCCGCTCAGCGCAGCAAACTGTTTTGGGATGTCCTCAAGAAACGTCATGGCCACGGAGCGAGCCAAGTCTTCATTGTCCATCAAGCGGGCAATCATTCCCTTCCTATCGAATACGAGTGTCTCCTCGTCTTGAGTCTCCTCGCCTGCAGTTCTCACGGCTTCCTCCACTGCAGCCACGCTGGATGGGACTTTCCGTTCTATCATCAGCCACTTCTCCAGCGCCGCCGCTAGCGCTTGGGGAGAGACCGGCTTGGAAATGTAGTCGTTCATTCCCATTTCCAGGCATCTCTCCCGGTCCCCCTTCATGGCGTGTGCCGTCATGGCGATGATGGGGACTTGATGGTCGAGCACGCTGGATTCCGGGCTTCGTATGTGGCGAGTGGCCTCGAATCCGTCCATTTCCGGCATCTGTACGTCCATCAGCACCAGCTCGTAGGGCACATTCCGCAGGGCAGCCAGCGCTTCCGCTCCGTTGGCCACCGCATCGGCGTGATACCCCTGCTTCTCGAGCATCTTCAGGGCGACCATCTGGTTTGTCTTGCTGTCTACAGCCAGAAGAATTCGAGCGCGACGCTTGCGCGCCTCCGACAAGGTATGCCGCGTGACAAGTTCGGGAG
>JBAZRU010000435.1:0-6308 GCA_041662805.1 Candidatus Hydrogenedentales bacterium
TTATCCACACCGGTCACGCCGACGTACTTGAAGTTCTTCCCGTCGGCATCGCGCGGTTGAAGGTCCTGGATAACTGGCTTCGCGCCCGACTCCAGGAGGGGATAGAAGACATGGCTTTGCGGATTCAGGGCGGGGTCCGGTGTGATTTGAAGCGGAGGCACGGGATTGGCCCCGATGTAGATGCGGCCGGTCTCGTCCGACACCCACAAATCATCGACCAGTGGATAGCCTTTGAGCTCAGACGACTTATCGACGACGCGCTTCAGCTTCTCCGAGATGGCCTCGGGCGACAGCTTGGCCTGATTCTCCGCGGTGTCGATCATCTCGGCCAGCAACAACGCGTTCACGACCATCTGCTCGCCCACGCGGTCCATGACGCGGCCCGGCAGGGCCGCCCCGTATTTGATATTGCGCGTGGACAGCTTAGTGATCGTGATGCCAAAGCGATAGTAGTGTTCGGCAATGGAGGAGATCGATGCCCAGAGTACGATCAGCGCCATGGCACTGATAGCAACCACGATAAGCATGCTCATGGCGATGCTCAATCGGGTCTGGAACCGCAAGGCCATTACGCGTCCTTGGTCAGATGCGACCAGGCCTGCTCCTCGGCTTGGATGGTGAGCGAACGCGCGTACCGGAGCACGGCGTCGTCGAGGGCTCCGTACATCGTGAACATCTTGTCCAAATTCGTAATCTCGAACACGCGCTGGATGTCTTTATTGAGGCCGCACAGGCGCATGGCCCCGCCCGAATCCTTGCACAACTGATTGATGCGCAACAGTTCGGTTAGCACGGTGCTCGACAGATATTGCACCCGCTGAAAGTCCAGCAGCAGATTCAGCCCGGGGTGTGCAGTCGCGTACTCCATCACCTCTTTACCGAACTGGGTAACATTAAGCGCGTCCAGCACGCTGGCCGCGTCGATGCTGCCTATCGTGATCGCGCCCCGTTCCTCGAAACGCAACAGAGGTTGCTCACTCATGAGGCGCTCCTTCCTTGCACAACGCCTTTCGATGCATCCGCATCTCCAGGCAGTGTTCGTGTTTGTCGTACTTCACTTCGTCCATGCAATACCGGATTAGGCAAATGCCCCGGCCGTTCATGTTTTCGCATCCTGGCAGCGAGACCGTTTCAGGGTTGAATCCGGACCCTTGGTCATAGACACGTATCACACAGATGTCATCTTCCTCAGCCACTTCAATGCGCACCGACAGCCGCTCGTCGCAATGGTTCCCATGCGTCACGGCATTGACCAAGGCCTCTTCCAGGCACAACTGCGCATAGAAGATCTGCTCGCGCGTTATCCACCCGCGTTCGATCAGCTTGGCAAGCGCCCCGTTGAGCGTGTCGCCCAAAGCCTCTATCGAGCTGTGAAACTCTTTGACGAAAATAGAGTTACTCACGCGAATCGCCTGCCGTAGGCCCCTGTTTCATTGCGTCTCATACCAAAGAAAACGGCGCAACGGTGCGCAGGATTCCCTGCCGCTCACCCGCGCGAGGCCCGCAACCGCGAACCCATGACAACTTCCCCAAAAAGTGGTCGTCGCGCTCCTGTATACGGTTCGCCCCGTCCGGCGAAAACCGATAACAGGGCGAAGAATACCATAAACCGTCGAATCCGCAAAGCCTGTTTGCGGCAAAGGCCAGGTAGGGACGTTTCGCCGAACCACCCAGCAACCCAAAGGTAGGGACGTTTCGCCGAAACGTCCGGGGTTGCCGTAGAGTGCGGCGTGAGGCCAAGAGGCGGTTTTCGGCGAAACCTCCCTACCTCAAAGGCGTTCTCTCTTGCAGGTTGCATTCTGCCTGTCCGGCCTGAAGAATGACCGACAAGATCCCTGTGAAACCAACAAATCGAGGGAACACAAGATGGTCTTCTGCATACTCCTGCTGGCGACCGCGCAAGCCGCGCCAGCCTTGACGCCCCCGGCGACGCCGAACCTCGACTACACCATTTCTCTGACTACTCCGCGCGAAGAATTCAACGGCGAATTCTGCTGGTTTCATCCGCGTGCCGCGGCCATACCCGGAGCCGGCAAAGACGGAATGCCGCTCGTGATATTGACGCTTCAAAAGCACAACATGACCGCCGACGACTACTACTCCGGCATTCACGTGATGAAGTCCGCCGACCTGGGCGCGACCTGGACAGACCCGCAACTGCGCCCTGAACTCGACTGGCGGCATGAACCCGACGGCATTGTCGTCGGCATCTGCGACATGACCCCCGGCTGGCATGCCCCCACGAAGAAACTGCTGCTGATTGGCCACACCGTGCGATACCGCGACGGCAAGCTCGCGGAGCCAAACCGATCCCGCGAAACGCCGTACTCCGTGTATGATCCCGCCGCCGACACGTGGACGCCCTGGCGCATCGTGGACATGCCCGACAAGGTGAAGTTCTACAACAGCGGCGCGGGCTGTGCCCAATGGCTGGTCGAAACCAGCGGCACGTTGCTAATCCCCGTCTACTACGAGGAGCAGGCGGCCGAGTTGAAGGGCTGCTACTCCGCGACGGTCATGCGGTGCGAATTTGACGGCACGACATTGACCTACCGCGAGCACGGCACCGAACTCACCCTCAATGTGGTCCGCGGCCTCTGTGAGCCCAGCATCACGCAGTTCAAGGGCAAATACTACCTGACAATCCGAAACGACGAACGCGGTTACGTTACCGCCGGTGACGACGGCCTTCACTTCGCGCCGATCACGCCGTGGACCTTCGACGACGGCTCCGATCTCGGCAGCTACAACACGCAACAGCACTGGGTGACGCATTCGGAAGGCTTGTTCCTGACCTACACACGGCGCGGCGCAAACAACGACGACATCTTCCGCCACCGCGCCCCGCTCTTCATCGCGCAAGTCGACCCCGAGAAGCTCTGCGTCATCCGCGCCACCGAACGCGAACTCCTCCCCAACCGCGGCGCGACCTACGGCAACTTCGGCGTGAGTAACATCACCAAGGACGAAACGTGGGTCACCGACGCCGAAGGCATGTTCTTCCCCGAGGTCTACAAGAAATACGGAGCCAAGGGCACGGTCTTCGCCGCGAAACTGAAGTGGTCGAAACCGAACGAGGCGGTCCGCTAGGGCGGGCTTGCGCCCGACGAATGTGTCCTTTCGGCCATTTGCGCTTTTCGGTTGTTTGACACTCCTTCCACCACTGCGATACGCTGTGTGACAACCTCGGTACTGCATGGAGATACGCTGGAATGAAGCGCCAAATCGCTGGCATCGCCCTATTGCTCTTCGTCGTCGCGGCGACGGGCTGCAACACCATGGGCCGGCAACCCCGGCTGAACGATGCGAAAATCGCACCGGCCACCCTGAAACCTGGCGATAGCGCCATCATCACGGTGAAGGTGGTCGACAAGTACAAGATCGTCACGCGCGTCGTCGGCGTCGTCAAAGAAGATCAACGCATGAAGTTCAAGCTGCGCGACGATGGCAATCCTCCGGACGAGAAAGCCCTGGACGGAGTCTGGACGTTGCGCGTAGACGTGCCGTTCATGGCCCCTCCGGGTCAATTCACGCTTGAGCTGGCGGCCTTCAATTCCAAAGACGAACCTATCGTCGTGAAGACCGGCAAGGGCGAAACGGGTCCGCTGGCTACCACGTGCATTCTGAGCATCGAGTATCCGCCCGAGGGTCAGGCCCCTGCTTCCCCGCCTGCCCCTGCCGCCGCTCCGGCGGAAGAGAAGCCGAAAGGCTGACGCTCTACTATGCTTGCCTTACTCATGGCGGCGTGCCTGGCCACGCCGGATGTCTTTCTTATTTCCGTGGACACCCTTCGCGCGGACCGTCTGGGGTGTTACGGGTATTCGCACAACACCTCGCCCAACCTGGACGCGTTCGCGAAGGAAGCGCTGCTCTTCGAGGACTGCGTAACGGAAGTCCCGCTGACCGCCCCGTCGTTTGGCGCGATGATGACCTCTCACTTCCCGCGTATGAACGGCACGTCGCGCAACGGCCTGCCCTTGCCAGCTTCCGTGCCGGTCGTCGCGGAATTGTTCAAGGAGGCGGGCTACCAGACCGTCTGCGTCCAGAGCAATTGGACCTTGAAGCGCAAGCTGTCCGGACTTGATCGCGGATTCGCTGAATACGACGATGGCTTCAACACCAAGCGATGGGGTTTCCTGAAGGCGGAGCGCTACGGCGACGAGGTGGCGGATCATGCCATCGAGCTGCTTGCGAATCGCGACCCCAATAAGCCGCTATTTGCGTGGTTTCACTTCTCCGACCCCCATGCGCCGTATCGATTCCACAAAAAGCACGATCCGGTCGGAACGCCGCTGTGGAAGTTGGAGGAGACGGCCCAAATCCGGGCGCGCTACGACTCGGAGGTTGCGTTCACCGACGTGCAGATCGCGCGCGTTCTCGATGCGCTGCCGAAAGAGAATGCCTTCGTGGTGTTTGTCGCCGACCACGGCGAGAGCCTCTACGAACACGACATCCTCGGCCACGGCCGCAGGGTGTATCAGACGGACTTGCACATTCCCCTCATCATACGCGGGGCAGGGATTGCGCCGGGGCGCACGGCCGTACCGGCGCGAGGAATCGATATCGGCGTCACCCTGCTGGGGCTTGCCGGTCTGTCCCCCGCACAGGGTATGCTCGGCGTCGACCTGATCAAGAATCCCCCGGCCATGGTCCGGGTGCGCGTCGTGGAAACCTACGGCGGGGCCGTGCCGCATATCCCTGGGGCGAAGGCCGTCATGGCGGGTCGGCCTCCCATGCGTCAGGCCGTGTTCTCCGAGAAATGGAAGCTCATCATCGGCGGGAATGGACCGGAGTTGTTCGACCTTGCGAAAGATGCCGCGGAACTCACGAATCTCGCCAAGCAGGATCATGCCCGCGTGGAATCATTGACGAAGCATATTGCGGAGTGGGATGCGGCTACGCCGCGAAGCGACGCCAGCGAAGCGCAACTGAACGACCAGGACGTCGATGCCCTAAAGAGTCTTGGCTACGTGGAGTGAGTCGTCGTTCTTGAGCAAGGGCATGGGGTCTATGGGGCGGCCGTTCTTGCGCGCCTCGAAGTGCAAATGAGGCCCGGTGGACCGGCCCGTCGAGCCTACCTCCGCAATCGCCGTTTCTTTCGTCACGAGCTGCCCGCGCTTAACAAGCGTCTCCGAGGCATGTCCGTAGACCGTCTCCAGGCCGCCCTCATGCTTTACGATGACGGCTTGCCCCGTACCTGGCAGCCAGCCGCTGAACTTCACGGTGCCCGCTTCGTAGGGATAAATCTTCGTGCCGGTTTCCGCGGCAATATCTACCCCAAAGTGGAATTGCGGGTCGCCGGTGAACGGATCCTTGCGCATGCCATAGCCCGACGATAGACGGCCTTTGTCGCCCAACAGGCCGGACCACGGCGACACTCCCTTCGATTCGTCCGGCAAGGTCACCGACCCCGGCTCCAGGATCGATTGAATCATCATGGTGATGTCCGCGGTCTCGCTCTTGGACGACGCCGATTTCACGACGGGTACGGCGGGCCCGCCCTGCCCCAGCGCCGAATTGCCCCGTAGGAATTCCGGGCTGATGCGCCGTTTCATCAAACTCTGGACGTCTACCCCGCCGGTGGGGGCGGTTTCGGCGGACTTGGCCGTGGGGGCCGTGGACGTCCTGGAGTTGAGCAACTCTTCGCGCCGGCGCAAGAACGCCGGATGCAGCCGCGATGCGATAGCGGATTTGATGTCAGGAACAACAGCCGCGGTCTTGGTATCCGCCGTGGCCGCCGCTACCTCCGTGGCTTTCGCAGAAGCCGCCTGCGGCGCAACCGCCGCGGGCTCCGCCTTCACGGGATCGGCGGTAGACGTCGTGCGCACTATCGGCGCAGTGGATTCTGCGGGCACCAAGGGGGGAATCAGCCGTTCGACTGGGCGTAGTTGAAGCACCGGCTGCGGGGCTGTCTGCGCGGATGACTTAGCGAACGGCGAAAGGTCTAGTTTCTGACCCACGCCGAGGATGTCCGCGTCTTTGAGTCCGCTGGATTGAGCGACCTGCTTGACCATCGCGTTGACTTCCGAGCGGGATGGGTTCTTGTTGCCTGCCGCCGCCAATTGGGTCCGGCAAATCTGCCACAGGTTGTCGCCGCGCTGGACAGTGTACGACTTGGTCTCGGAGGGGGTGGTCTCGACCAAGCCTTTCTTCTCGGAGAAGAACGCCATCAACTCGTTGAAATCGTTCGAGGTGGACGCTGCCTGCACCGGTTGCCCGACCGCCGCCGTATCGCGGGACTGTTCGGATGTTACGGGCGTTACCTGCATGAGACGCTCCCCAATAGACACGAGTTCGCGATTAATACA
>JBAZRU010000436.1:0-1789 GCA_041662805.1 Candidatus Hydrogenedentales bacterium
AAGCGCGCGCCCGGCGTGGGCGGCGTCATCGTCTTTGGCGGCAAAGATTACACCATGCGCATTTCGCTCAATCCGGACCGCCTTGTCCTCAAGAACCTTACGATGAACGAGGTCGCTCAGGCGATCCGCGAACAGAACGGCCAGTACGCGGCCGGTCAAATTGGAAGCAAGCCCAATCCCAATATCCTCGAATTCACGTTTCCTGTGCTCACTCCCGGCCGTCTGAAGACGCCCGAGGAATTCGAGAACATCATCCTGCGCGCGAATCCCGACGGCTCCATGGTACGCATCAAGGATGTCGGAACCGTGGAACTTGGCGCTCTGGCGTACAACACCATGGGGCGTTATGTCGGGAAATCGACGGCAATCATGGTCGTCACGCTGCAACCCGGCGCGAATTCCCTGAATACGATGACCGGCGTCATGGCCGCGCTCAAGGAACTTGAGGCGGGGTTTCCCGAGGGAATCAGCTACGAACTCCCCGTGGATATCACGAAGTTTATCCGCGTATCGATCGAAGAGGTGGCCAAGACGTTCGTGGAGGCCATTCTCCTCGTCCTTGTCGTAGTGCTGGTGTTCCTGGGCAGTTGGCGCGCCGCGCTCATCCCGCTGCTGGCCGTGCCCGTGGCCATTATCGGCACGTTCACCGGATTGATGCTCATCGGATTCTCAATCAACACACTGACCTTGTTTGCGCTCGTGCTCGCCATCGGGATCGTTGTCGACGACGCAATCGTCGTTGTCGAGAACGTCGAGCGCATCATGCACGAAGAGCACCTGCCTCCGCGCGAGGCTACGATCAAAGCCATGGAGCAGGTGACTGGCCCGATTATCGCCATCGTGCTCGTGCTGTCGTCGGTCTATCTGCCGGTCGCCTTCCTCAGCGGAAGCACGGGCGTGATGTACCGCCAGTTCGGCGTCACCATCGCCGTATCCGTGGCAATCTCGGGGCTCGTGGCGTTGACGCTCAGCCCAGCGCTGTGCCGCCTCTTGCTGAAACCCAACCACAACAAGATCTTCGTCTTCCGCTGGTTCGACAGCATGTTCAACGCGTTCGCCAGCATGTTCACTTCCACCGCGCGCTGGGCCATCCGCTTAAGCGTGATCTCCATCGCCGTTTTCGGAGTGCTGCTCTGGGCGACCTACAAGTTGTTCGTGATGACCCCGACGGCCTTCGTGCCGCAGGAAGACCAGGGATATTTCATGATCGCCGCGCAATTGCCCCAAGGTGCATCCCTGGACCGCACGAGCGAGGTGGTTCACGAGATCGAGGAATTCCTCAAACAGCAGCCTGAAGTGGAGGCGTTTGTGGCTTTGCTGGGCCAGGATATGCTTTCCAATACGATGACGACCAGCGGCGCGACGATGTTCGTCAACCTCAAGCATTGGTCCGAACGGCCCGGACCGGAACACCACGCGGATGCCATCGTGGGCCGCGTGTTCGGCCGCTTCGGAAACACGAAAGAGGCCACCGTGCTTGCGTTCGTTCCACCTCCCATCTTCGGGCTGGGCTTACGCGCGGGGTTCGAGGCGCAGCTCGAAGGGCGTGGCGTGACCGACATTCGCGAATTGGCCGCCACCTCGAGCGCCTTCGTGGCCGAGTTGAACAAGGACCCCATGTTCATGGGCGTCAATGCCGTTCTGAATATCGGACAGCCCAAAGTCCGCGTCAACCTCGATTACACGCGCGCGAAGCTGCTCGGCCTTCCTATCGCCGACATCTACAACACGCTTCAAGCCTATCTCGGCTCGTATTATGTCAACGATTTCAACATCTACGGGCGCGTTT
>JBAZRU010000436.1:1799-6287 GCA_041662805.1 Candidatus Hydrogenedentales bacterium
GGGTGAAATGGTCGAGCTTGCCAGCGTGCTTGATGTCACCATGGAGTCGGGTCCCAATGCCGTCAGCCGTTTCAACAGCTTCCCGTCCGTTCAAGTAACGGGCGCACCCGGAAAAGGGTTCAGCACGGGACAATGCATCAAGCGCGTGAAAGAGATCGCCGCGGCGACGTTGCCTCCCGGATATTCCGTTGAGTGGAGCGGCGGCTCGTATCTGGAAGAGAAAGCCGGAAGCCAATCCGTCTACATCATTCTGTTCGGGTTGGTCATGGTGTTTCTGGTGCTCGCCGCTCAATACGAGAAATGGTCGCTGCCCTTTGCCGTCCTTCTGGCCGTGCCCTTTGGGGCATTTGGCGCGGTCGTAACCGTATACCTGCGACAGACGGCAGGCGACATCTATTTCCAGATTGGTCTTCTCACCTTGGTGGGACTGGCGGCGAAAAACGCCATCCTGATCGTCGAATTCTGCTCGAAATTGCGCGAGGAAGGGAAGGGCATCGTGGAGGCGGCTCTAATCGCCGCGCGATTGAGGCTTCGCCCGATCATCATGACCTCGCTTGCGTTCATCCTTGGCGTGCTTCCATTGGTCTTGAGCGAAGGCGCAGGCGCGGCAGGCCGCCACTCGATTGGCTCTACCGTTATGGGCGGCATGATTTCGGCCACCTTCCTGGCCGTGTTCTTTGTGCCTCTCTTCTTCGTGATCATTCAGTGGATCAGCGAGATCCGCCTGTGGAAAAAACGCGACGACGCCCATGTCGCAGAGTCGGATTAGGGGCGATGCGCCATGAATAGACCAAGCAAACTACCCACGATTCCTCGGGAGTATGAGAATATGTCGATGCGCACTCTAGTGACTGCGATTGTTGCGGTTGGGACGCTTGCCGGGTGCATGACCGGCCCCGACTACAAACGGCCCGATGTGAAGGTGCCGGAGAAATGGACGACGTCGCTCCAAGGGGGCGAATCGGGTTCGGCGGTGTCCGTAGCCGCGTGGTGGACCACCCTCAACGACCCCGTCCTGAACGGACTTATCGACCGCAGCGTGAAGACTAACCACGACTTGCGTATCGCTGAGGCGCGTGTGCGCGAAGCTCGGGCCGCCCGAGGCTTGACTTCCTCCGCGCTCTGGCCGACGCTCGACGTCTCCGGGTCATATACGCGCAGCCAAGCCGTCAAGCAGAAGACGCAGTCCTCCGGTTTTCCGTTGTCCACGGGACTCTCTCTTTCCCCAACGGGCATCACGCGAACCACGACGTTTCGCGGACAAAGCGGTTCGGTGACCAGTTCGCGGACGACGACGCAGTCCGGTTCGCAGTCAGGCACCAACATCGGGTTCACGCCGGGCCAGAAGCAAAGCGCCCCCGACCGCACGGCCGACCTGTTCCAAACAGGATTCGACGCGAGTTGGGAACTGGACTTGTTCGGCGGCAACCGCCGCGCGCTCGAAGCCGCGGACGCCGACATCGAGGCCGCGGACGAATTCCGCCGCGACGTGCTCGTGTCGCTCGTGTCGGAAGTCGCGCTGAACTATATCGAACTGCGCAATGCCCAGAACCGGCTCGACATCACCAACAAGAATATCGAGGCCCAAAAAGGGACCCTTAACCTCACCCGCGACCGGTTCGCGGCGGGACTGAGCAGCCAACTAGACGCGGTGCGCGCGGAGTCGCTGCTGTCCACAACCCAGTCGCAATTGCCTTTTCTTGAGACACAGGTCGACACGTCCATCCATCGCCTCAGCGTACTGCTCGGGGCCGAACCAGGCGCTTTGATGGAAGAGCTCAAACCGTCGGCGAAGATCCCATTGGCGCCCGCGGAAGTCCCCGTTGGGTTGCCTTCGGACCTCCTGCGCCGCCGTCCCGACATCCGTAAAGCGGAGCGCGAATTGGCCGCGGCCACCGCGCGTATCGGCGAGGCAACCGCGGACCTGTTCCCGAAGTTTACGTTGACGGGCGCATTCGGCGGAAGAAGCGACGCGCTCGGCACCGTGCTTAGCGGCGCGAATCAGATTTGGTCGTTCGGCCCAAGCGTCCGCTTGCCGATATTCGAGGGCGGGCGTATCCGCGCCAACATCGATGTTCAGAATGCGCGCCAGGAACAAGCGGCCATCGCCTACGAGCGCAGCATCCTGCTGGCGCTGGAAGACGTCGAGAACGGCCTGGTGTCCTTCGCGAAAGAGCAGGAGCGCCGCAAGTCGCTGGAGCAGGCCGTCAAGGCGAACGAGGCCTCCGTCGCCTTGGCCAACGAGCGCTACGTGCGCGGCCTTGAAGGTTTCCTGAATGTCCTTCAGGCGCAACAGCAGTTGTTCCAGTCGGAAGACCAGCTCGTGCAAAGCGAGAGCTTCGTGCTCACCGATCTGGTGTCGCTCTACAAGGCGCTTGGCGGCGGCTGGGAAATCAACGCGCCGGAACCCGCCAAGTAGGCCCTGACACATTCTCTTGCTTTGGCTACGCCGCGTCTTCAATGGTAGAGTTGTACCCACTGGTGAACTTCCATTGGAGGGCCTGTCATGCGCCGCATACCTGCTGGCATTCTGTTGTCCCTGCTTCTCGGAATCGCGATTGCCGCCGAAGAACGCTCGCTGCAAATCGACCGGAATTGGCGAATGCAGTCCACCGCGCGCATCGACGCCGAAGGATCTGCCCTATCGAAACCAGGCGCGGCCACCGAGGGGTGGTGCGGCGTTGCCGTGCCGACGACCGTTCTTGCCGCGTTGGTCGAGAACAAGGTCTACCCCGATCCCTACTACGGCCTCAATCTGAAGTCGATTCCGGGATATCAGGAGGGGCGTTGGCTCATCCAAAAGGAAGACAGTCCCTTTCGCCAGCCGTGGTGGTTTCGCACGGAATTCGTGGCGACCGCCGAACTCAAAGGAAAACGGCTCACGCTCCACTTCGACGGCATCAACTACCGCGCGAACATCTGGCTGAATGGGAAGCAACTCGCTTCAACCGATACGGTCATCGGCATGTTTCGCCGCTTCGAATTCGACGTGACCGACGTTATTTCCTTCGATGCACCGAATGCGCTTGCCGTTCAGATTTATGCCCCAGGACTCTTCCCCGAGTTGAACCGGCGCACCAAGCAGGTCGAAGCAACAACCGGTTGGGACGATCACAATCCACTTCCGCCGGACGGCAACATGGGCATCTGGCAGCCGGTATACATCACGGCGTCCGGCCCGGTTCGCGTGCTCAATCCGTACGTGGCGACAGACCTCGATCTTCCCTCGCTTGATACGGCTCACCTGACCGTCTCGGCGGAGCTGCGCAACACGTCGGACCGTGATGTGACCGCCGAACTCAAGGGGACCATCGAGTCGATTCTGTTCTCGCAGCCCGTCACGCTGAAGGCTGGCGAATCTCGCGTGGTCACGTTCGCGCCGGATGCATTTGCCCAGCTCACGATCTCCAAACCGCGCCTGTGGTGGCCGGTCAACCTTGGCGCACAGGAGCTCTACGAACTCGCGCTATCGACATCCGTGGATGGGGTCGAATCCGATTCCGTCGCGACCACGTTTGGCATTCGCGAGGCCACGACGCACATCAACGACGAAGGCTGGCGCGGGTACGCGGTGAACGGCCGCAATGTCCTGATTCGCGGCGGCGCGTGGATGACCAGCGACATGCTGCTGCGTCTGACGCCAAAGCGCTATGACGCGCTTGTGCGTTACGCGAGCAACGCCAATCTCAACATGCTTCGCTCGGAAGGTTTCTCTATTCGGGAGCTCGAAGATTTCTACGACGCCTGCGACCGGTACGGCGTGATGGCGACACAACAGATCTTCGGGCGCAGCATCCCCGACGAGCCTTTGGCAATCGCCTGCATCGAAGACATGATGCTCCGCATTCGCAACCACCCGAGCTTGGTCCACTTTCTTGGGCACGACGAAACCTTCCCGACCGAGACGCTCGACACCGCCTACAAGGAGCTCATCGCGAAGTACACGCCCGAGCGCACGTATCAACCGCACTCAGGCGCATTCGATATCGAAGAACGCTTCAAAACGGGCGGCACGCGAACCGGAAGCCGCGAGGTGTGGACCTACGCGGGACCGGCGCACTATTACGTGAGCAAAGACACGGGTGCGTGGGGATTCGCGCAAAGCGGCGGCATCGGCGGCATTGTCGCCTCCATGGAAAGCATCCGCCGCATGATGCCGGAAAGCGACCTGTGGCCCGTCGGAAGCGAAACATGGTCGCTGCACACGGTCATCCAAGGCGGCAAATACTTCGACGCCGTCACCAAAGCGATGGAGCGCCGGTATGGGGCGGCTGAGAACTTCGAGGACTTCTGCCGCAAGGCCTACGCGATGAATTACGAGAGCGCGCGCGGCATGTTTGAGGCATATGGCCGCAACAAATATGCAGCAACGGGCATTACGACCTGGAAATACGACGCCGCGTGGCCGGCGGCGATGACGTGGCAGTACGTGGACTGGTACCTCTCCCCCACCGCCGCCTACTACGCGGCGCAGAAAGCCTGCGAGCC
>JBAZRU010000437.1:0-6270 GCA_041662805.1 Candidatus Hydrogenedentales bacterium
CGTAGCGTAGGTGTATTCTTCCGTGTGAAACTCCGGTACAGGCCGCAGGTCCCACAGGTCCGTGCGATCCAACGATATGTTGAGCGGCTTGCCGTCGCCCCACACGAGCGCGCCAAGCAGACCATTGCCCAAAGGCAACGCTTCGTCCCACGTCGTCACAGGAGTCTGGAAATGCAGATTGTGACGCGGGAGTGGACCTGCCTCCGCGGCGTGCGCCAACGAATACGTGGCGGTCACAGCGATAGCAAATGCGACGAAGAGACTACGACCTGGCATTTTAGGTTCCCCCGGCTTCGGTGTAAGGCCGATATGGTTCGGACACAGGATACGATTGTGCAGGGGTTCAAGTCACAACGAGACTTCGCCACAACGGCGTGGCGTTTGTCTCGATTCAATCGCGGACGTTTCAGAATCCGAGTTCGTGTATCCGGATTTGTTTCAGATCCACGGTGGCGCCCCCGGGAAACTGGAGACGCAGCGCGGTGATGGGTTGGCCGCCGGTAGCAATCGTGACGCGGTAGGTCGGCGATTCCACGCCGGGGTATCCGGCGGTGAATTCCATTTCATGTCCGGGCCTGTACTCACCGCCCGTCGCCCACGCCACGCGCGCGACGGCAAAGCGGTCGCACTTCGCCTCGATCTCGATCATGACAGGATGATTCCCCGCCGCAACGTTCAAGCCGGTGATCTCGGTTGGCGACGCAATGTTCCCCGCGCGATCCGCCGGAAGCGTCCAGAGCACGTTGTCGGTCACGGGACCTCCGGCTTCCAACTGGTCCACAACCGTCTTCAGTGCTGCAAAGGCGCTTGCGTAGTAGCGATCAAGGGCCTTGGTGAACTTGGCGCGCGTGGCCGCGATTTCGGCGAGCGCCGGCTTCTCAGCGCCTGCGTCGCCCGACTGCTTTGCCTGAATCGCCTTCAGCACGAGCCCCTGCAAATCGTCCCACATGGACTGCGGCAACGGCTCATCAAGCGTGGCTTCGACCTCTTCACGGCTTGCAGCTTGGAGCAGGCCCTTCGCCTTCGCATCGGCGGCGATTTTCCGCAGCGTGTCCACCTTGACCGTCGCAAACGCAGTGCCGACGGGCCCTTCGGGCGGCCGCCCGACGTCCAGCCGCTCTTCGTACATCGAATAGTAGAGGCGCACTTCGTCGCCAAGGAGCACCGCCGTCGCAGCGCCTATTCCGGTATGTCCCTTCTGTCCATACTCCGGCCACGTAACCACTGGATCGCTGTCGTGAAACGGCTCGGCGGTGTTCGGATCGTTCCACTTCACCCAATGGATGCCGTCGAGCGAGAAGGCATACCCGATGCGCTTCACGCCGCAAATGATTTCGTTGTTGCTCGGCTGGCCCGTGTAGAAAAGGTGATAGCTCGCGCCGGGTTTGCCGGCATAAACGTGCGTATCGGACTGCTCGTCGTCGATCTTCACAATGCCCGCCGCATAGATTCAGCCGCCGTCCCACGTCCCCGGTTTGCCCTGGGTCAGAATCGGATTCAGGCGGCACTTGCGCCAATGGAGGCCGTCTTTGCTCTCGGCATAGCCGAACTCATTGCGGTAGCCCCGATGCCCATAGTTGATGCCGACGTGCCACAGCTTGAAGCGATCCCCGTCCCTGATCATCGCGTGATCGCCGACCACCATCTCGTCCCAATCGCCAAGCGGCCCCATGTAGAAGACTGGGTTCGACGGTTCGGGCGTCCAGTGAATGCCGTCGGTCGAGCGCTTGATGCCCATGCCGTCGAAGGCCCCGTTGCGGCGGTTGCACGTGGACCAGTAGGTAATCACGTATTGGCCGTCGAACTTCAGAACGTCGGGATCGCCGCACTGGGTGCCCGTGGGCCAATCGCCCGTGTTGCCCTGATTGACGACGGATTCCTTGCCCGCTGGCCACGTCCACGTTATCCCATCCACCGACTCGTTATACCGGCCTAGCAGCGAATCCCACATGCGAAACTTGTCGTCCTTGATCACGCACGGCGAATAATCCGTGAGGTTCACCGGATTGCCCGCATACGGCGTGACGGGCGATGAAGTGACGTCTTTCAGCCCTTTGACGGAAACGTCGCTAAACGCGCCCGTCGCCGCGTTCGTGAAGAAACCCACCCGGCCAACAGGATGCGTGGTGAAATCCTGCTCCTGCGCGAGCACGACAAACGTCCCGTCGATGTAGCAGTAGATCGTCGCGTGGTCGACGACGACCGTCATCTCATACGTCTTGCCCAGTTTCACCGGAAACGGCGCCGCCGCCAAATTCCCGAGGTGATCGCTCTTCATCGGCTCGAAGGCCAGCCCACGCGACTTCTCAATCCGCACTTCCCGGCTGCCCGCCCACAGGCCGATGGTATAGAACGTATCCGTCGTTGCATCGCCGCGCACGATCAGCCGCGCCCCCGGCGAAGCCGCCGTCGCGCCGACGCTGTCCACGCGCACCTTCGCCTTGACGACGCAGTCCAACCAGCGCGGTCCCTTGATGAACGTGCGCGCATACGGCGCGGACGCGTCGGCTTGCACCAGCGCGTTGTCCTTCACCTTCCAATCGCCTTCCTTGGCTTCAAGATTCTCGAACGCCTGCGCCGCCGACAGCGTTTCGTTGGCCCGCTCGACGGGAACCACTTCCGCCGGATCGGGCCGCACGACCTGCGCGGCTGCAAATAGCGGACACAAAGCCATGAATAGGGACAGCAACCATTTTTTCTTAGGCAAGTGACTTCTCATTTCTTTAGGCTGCCTTTCTTCACCCTACAGGAGCAAAGCTGGGCGACCCCGGTTTCTGGTATGGCTTCAAGGCCTCGAATCGGTGTTCGACCTCGGCGATTTCCTCCTCGCTCAATTTTAGCTCCGAGAAGATAGGCGACGCAGGGACGGAATTGCCGGGCCCGTAGTTCCGCGAGACCATTGTCCGAAACACGCCGCGCTTCTTCCAGAGGTGCAATTGGATGCCGCGCAAGGAGTCGCCCGGATGCGTCGTGCTGAGGTTCGTCATCAAGAGGAACTTGCTGTACGCATCTCTCATGGCCGCGGGATCCGCTCCGCTCCGATGAAGTTCCCAAATCCGGGTCAGGACATCCGCGTACACCGCGCGCTCGGTGATAAGACCTTCGGCCCCAAGCCGCAACTCGTAGAGCCAGCCAAGTCCGCCGCGGGCGCCGAACACGCGACGGATGGGAGGCCGTGCCGCAAGCTCGGCGCGCATGCGCGCGATGACGTTGCCTGCTTCTTCCTTGACGTAGCCGAAGTTCGGGAAATCCTTGGCCAGTTCGATCAGCAGTTCCGGCGAGGGAACCGGGCCTTTATACGCGACGCCGCCGGTAGTCTGGAGAATCACGGGCCGCTTCGTGACGGAGGCAAGCGCACGCCAGTACTGACGCATGTCGTCTTCCGTCGTGCCCGAATCCGGCGGACGCGAGATGATCGCCGTTGGCGCCAACTTCTCGGCATGATTCGCGAAGACAAGCATGTCGGCCGTGTCCTTGCCCTGCACGCCCAGGCAAAGCGCCGTGCGGAGGGTGCCAGCCGTCTTCGCCAGTACTTCCATGCCTTGCAGCTTTTCATCGGTGGTCAACAGATCGACGCTGTCCCCCGACTGCGGCCAGATCATGCCCGGACAGCCGCACCAGTCAACGAAGCGCGCCTCGTTAGCAAGCGCGTCGAAGTCCACGTCGCCCGACGCCGTGAAGGGCGTCGACAGAATCGGAAACGGCCCCTGGACTCTCGGGTCCGCGGCGTCCGTGCCGGCAGGCGCGTCCGTGCCGGGCTGGGGATTCTGACCGCTCGCTCCAGTGACGACGGCCGACGCGCCGGCCATCGCAAGCCCGATCATCCGTCTCCTCGTCATTTGTCTATCTCTCGACATGATGAATCTCCGCTGGCGAATGATGGGGAACATGCGCTTCCTTCCGGATCGACAATCGGTCGATTCGTCCGACGTTCCGCATCTGGGCAATGTCGGCTCAGTCTAGCGCACCCGTCGACTCCAGCAAAATCCCGCTCGAACCGTGACGGGTGCGTCTAAAATGCAGGAACGCCAGGTGACCAATTCCATTTGCGGCACACGACAAAAGGCCTTTGCTCTAGGGATCGATGCGCACATCGCTGACAAATTGGCCCACGCTTATCGCCGCTTCCTCCAGGGTTGTCGCCACTTTGCCGTTGATCTTCAAGTTGGAAATCGTGACTCCCTTGATGTCGTGCGCTTCGTCGAAACCCGACAGCGAAGAAGGCGGCAGCAGCTTGCCCGTAATCGAGCAGTCGCGCACGACGATGTCTCGCATCGTCCCGCGTTCCTGGTCACTCGACCATTGGCCACGCAAGATCACCAAGATGAGAGCGTGCGGGCAGTGCCCCGTCTTCCCCGTGTACGTTGCGTCGCGGCCGTTCTGTATCTGCGGCGCATAGTTGACGTCATCGACTTCGAACCGGATTCCTTCAAACGTCACGTCGTGAATGGCCGCCCCATCGCCGTGTTGCACATCCATGGCGATTTCGGCGGTCCGCACGATATCGCAATCGCGAAACGTGACGTGCGAGATTTCGGGCGAAGCCGTCTCGGCGCCGATCTCCAGCGCGCGGCCCCAGTCGTTCCACACGACGCACCGTTCAAACAAGATATTGCTGATCGAGGCGTCGCGATAGTAACTCAGCCCCTTGACCACGAGGCTGTCGTCGAACGAGCGCACAAAACACTCTCGTACGGTCGCATTCCGGCTGTTGCAGATATCGATGCCGTCGGCGTTGTACCGCCAGAGACCGATCAGTTTGATATTGGCAATCTGTATCTCCGAACAGTTGAACGCGGAGAGGCACCACAGAGGCGGATCGCGCAAAACCGGGCCATCGATCGTCACGTTGGTGCAACGAACAAGATGAATACTACCGCCGAAATTGTCGAGGTACTTGCTCTCGTCTGTGAGCCCGAAGTAACGTTCCAGTTCGCTGGAATCGATGATGCCCGGCCCCAGAATCTTGATATTCGTGGCGTCGGTGGCTTCGAAGCAGCCATAAACCACGGCCCCTCCCGCCACATAGACCGTCTCATTGCTCTGCAACGTCACCCTGCCCGGGCGATGGATGCCGGGGCCAAAATACCGCACGCCGGGAGCATTTTCCTCAACCGTCACCGCGGGCGGATTCGCGAACAGGTGTAGGGCCTTGTGCCAACCGTTCACTTCCACGGTGAGTTGTTGCGGCTTGTCCAAATGGAAACGGATACGGTTTCCCTCGACCTGCGGCTTGATCCCTCGGGCCGTGGGCCGAATCGCCACGGACTCGACAGGCCGCTGGCTGACGACCTCGACGTCTACCGGTGCGGTCATGTCCCAATACACGAACGAAGCCAGCTCCGTCTGGTCGATGGGCCGTTGATACCCCGGCCAAACCTGATTGAACGGTATCGCGGAAACGCGGCACACGTACACTGGGACGGATTGCCCCGCGACCGTCACCGTGAAATCTTCGGAGAGCTTCTCTCCCTCCGGGGCCGGATACGCCACCACCCCCGGGGCCTGAGCGAACGCAGTCGCCGTTGCTCCCCAAAGACATACCGACACAACAACAAGCATTGAGGCATAGCGCAACATGAGATCGTCCCCCTTGAATGTCTTCATAGCTTATCCCCGTGATCGACCGAGTAGAAGATGAGCCGCGAATCGCGACGGTTCGGGATATCGATCGCGAAACCTTCTTCACGAATCTGCTTGCCGGAAACGACCCAGGTCTTTCCGGAATCGTAGTCCTCGAACTTCCAGTTCTTCGCCGGGTCAATCGTCAGAAGGTCGAACGTCATCACGCTAACATCGCTCTTCTCGCGGCGCAGCGCGAGAATCATCCCCTCCTTTTCCGCGGGAAGATACAGGTGATACGCGGACCACGCGGCCGGAATGCGTTGTTGGTTTGTCAATGGGTAGTAATCGCCAAAGAAGTACTTCTTGCACCGTTTCGCCTGAACGACGTTCGCCTTGATCTGCAGCCATTCCGGTTCCGTCTTCGCGACGATCCAGTTCTCCATGCCGGGGTTCAAAGCGCTGCGAGCGTCGTAGGTATCCAAGATCGTCCACCCGCGCGTCGCGCTTCCTTGAATCGGCAGCCAATGCTGGATGCCGTAACCGTGATCTTGCGTCGATTCGGCGGTCGCTTCGGGGAAGCAGTTGTAATCGCTTCGCCACAGCGGTTGCCCGCGTGAAATCGATTCCAAGTCGATTCGCCGTCCGCCGCTGGCGCAATTGAGAATAGCCAAGTTCGGGAACTCTTTGAGAAGCGCGTCCCAGAAC
>JBAZRU010000438.1:0-4829 GCA_041662805.1 Candidatus Hydrogenedentales bacterium
GCGAAGCGGGCCCCGCCGGTATAGTAGGTGTCTTGGGTGAGGGGGTCGGCCTTGACCAGATGCGCGGTCTGCTCGGGGAAGTGCTGCAGGTCGACGGCGGCGAACCGGCGAAGCACGGCCTCGTCTTCTATCGAGGCGATGGCAACCCGGAGATGCTCTTTGTCGCCTGCGGCGGTGATGCCTGCGTGCACGCTCTCGAGAATGCGCCGCCCAAGCGAAGCTGCCTCGCTCGTAGCATGCAATTCGTGACCGAGGAGGGCTTGCACGCATTCGTTAAGGCCCACGACGCCCACGGAACCTACAACTTGCTCAATGTCGAGGTATCGGCGTCCGGCGTGGTCAAACGCCAAAAGGCTCAAGGGCCCGATGCTGCGCAGCGCCAGGAGGCGCAGGATGAAGATGCGCTTTTCCACGTGCGCCCGAACCGCCATGGCGCTGAGCGCCTCGACTTCCTTCAGAGTCCCTTCGATATCTCCGGCACGGTATGCGGCGCGAGGCAAGTTGATGCTGACGATGCCCAGGCACATCTGCCTTGGCTGCCACGGCTGGAGGCTCAGGTCCAGGTCCGGCTGCGGCGGGCGGTCGAATACAAAATGCAGGCGTCCGCCGAGGGCCACTTCGCTGACGGCTCGCGTGAGGAAGTCGCTGTGTCCGGTCGTTCGAAAGAAGCCGTCGGAGACGCGAATCGTGGCGCGGAGGCCGGAGTTGAGCGGGTGGCGCGAATGCCCTTCCTGTAGCGCTTCGACGATTTCCTGGGCGAACCGGTGCGCAACCGAGAGGTATTCGCCGTAGACACGCCCTGTCGAGATGCCTCCAGGGCCGATGGCCTCCACTTGCCGCAGATGGCCGGGCATGGCCCATTCGATGCCGATTTCGGTTATCGGGACGCGCCGGTGGGCGGTCGAGTTTGGCGACAAGCCGAAGATGAGCAGACGGGCGAGGCGTCGCAGTTCGCGGGCGTCGGCGTCGGTCAGAAATGGGGCCATGAGGACATTGAACGCGTCCCACGCGTTCACGCCGGAAATGTGGTTTTGCAGGGCAGCGTTGAACTGGGCGGTTTGGGCAATCAAGGCTTCGGCATGGAGCGGGGGCGGCGCGAAACGTCCGCCGGTGCGGAAGGCCATGCCAAACCGCTTTACAAACTCGATCCAGTGACGGCCTCCGTGGAGGCGGTCGATGTGGCCGATGTCGTGAATGTGGAGGTCGCCACGCAGATGCGAATCCGCTACCTCGGTCGAATAGACGCGGGACAGGGCGAACTCGCGCTTCACGTGCTCGGCCAGGGCCAAGTCAGTCATGGCGGGGTCGTGAATTTCTTCCGATTCGCCGTGATTGGGGGCGCAGATGATCCGTTCGGCGTCGTAGAGGGGCACGCCGAGGCGCATGTGCTTGCAGCGGTAGTCTTCGAATCCGTGTTCGATCAGCTTTGCGTCGACCATTTCGCGAACGAGGGGGGCCGTCAGAGCCTTTACCTGCGCGTTGGCGATCTGATTCTCGACCTCGATGGCGATCATCGTGGCGGCGTCTTTGGCCAAGCCGGTTTCGCGCACCAATGCCTCGACGATACAGTCGCGATTCCACACGGCAATGCGGTCGTCGCTAGTACGGACGCATAGCCTTTGGGTCACGCTGCTTTCCGCGCGTAAGTGCGACTTGCCTGCCTCTTCCAATTCCGCGAGCATGGCGCGAACATCGCCTTGCCTCAGCATGCGAATGCGTGAGCGCTTGTCGCGGTATCGCGCGTAGGCGAGGCCGGTCTTGGCGTGGCCCAATTCGATAAGAACTTTTTCTACGGCGTCGTGAACCTGATCGACCGTCGGTGTCGTGCCATCCAGCGTCTTGGCGAGGTAAATCGCAACGCCCGCGGCAAGCCCTTCGGCGCGGTCGAAATCGTCGCCGCCGATTGACTGCGCGGCTTTGAAAATGGCTTCGGCGATTTTGCGAGTCTCGAAGGCGACTTCGCGTCCGTCTCGTTTGATGATCTTCGAGATGAGTTCGGGGGGGGCAGCCGAAATGGCAGGGAACGAGAGTTGGGCGTCGAAAGTCCCCTCGCGAGGCTTACTGCCCGATATATCGTCAATCCCCGAAAAAAGGTCGTCGTACACGGCGCCCCGAACCCCATGTAATAGGAATAGTCCCCTTCCGCAGCGAGGGGCATTCGCAGTGTATCGCATGACGAGCGAATTGCGCAAGGAGAGTTTCTGAGCAGGAGACGCCGCGTGGAACTCCGCAGCGGAGCAGCGGATTAAAAGCGTCATCGCGCGACACGTCTTGCGTGGGCGGCGCGTCGCCACACTGTGATATGCTTGGGCGTCGAATCTGCTTGAAGCAGGGGGTTATATGAAGAAAACGCATGTAGCCGTCCTCATGGGCGGTGTCAGTTCGGAGCACGAAGTATCGTTGAAGAGCGGGGCCATGGTGGCGGGAAGTCTCGACCGTGAACGGTTCGAGATTACGCCGGTGGTCATCACGCGGGAAGGGCAATGGAAGTTTCCGGGCGAGCAACTGAGAGAGATTTTCGAGGCGCTGCCGTCGCTGTTGGCCCGGAAAGTGGATTGCATGTTCATCGCATTGCATGGACCGTTTGGCGAAGACGGGCGCATTCAGGGGATGTTTGACGTCCTGGGGATTCCGTATACGGCATCCGGGTGTGCGGCGAGTGCGCTGGCCATGGACAAGATTCACTCGAAGGCGGTCGTGCGGCAGGCGGGCGTGACGGTTGCCAAAGATTTGGTGCTGCTCCGCTCGGAATGGGACGCCGGCGATGCCGCTGTGCTTGAACGCGTCGAGCGCGAGATTGGGTTTCCGTGCCTTATCAAGAGCCCGTGCCAGGGGTCGAGCTTGGGTATGGCGATACCGCGCGACGCCGCCGATTTCAAGAAGTCGCTGCTCAACGTGCTGGCGTACGACGACCGGGTGCTGGTGGAACGGTTTGTGAAAGGCCCGGAGGTGACCTGCGGAGTGCTGGATGTCGAGCCGGGGAAGCCGCCGCGCGCATTGCCGGTGACGGAGATTTGTCCGGTGGACTCGACGTTTTTCGATTACCATGCGAAGTACACGCCCGGCGCCTGCAAGGAGATTACGCCGGCCCGTATTTCGCCGGAGGTCACCGAAAAGGTCCAGCGAATGGCGGAGTGTGTGCATAGCGTCATTGGTTGTAGCGGACTTAGCCGGAGCGACATGATCCTGGACGGGGACCAGCCCGTGTGGATCGAGGTGAACACCATCCCCGGGATGACCGAGACGTCGCTGTTTCCACAGGCGGCCGCGGCGGCGGGGATTTCGTTTGCGGAATTGAACACGATGCTTGTCGAAAACGCGTTGGCGCGGCGGGGTCAAGACGCCAGTAAGGATACCCATGGACATTAATTTTACGAAGATGCACGGACTCGGGAACGACTATCACTTCATCGAGGCCGACAAGTATGCGATCGACGACCCGGCAGAGTTGTCGCGGAAGATGAGCCACCGCCACCTGGGTGCGGGAGCGGACGGGATCATCCTGATTCTGCCGGGACAGAACTGCGCGGACTTCTCCATGCGCATCTTCAATGCCGACGGCAGCGAAGCCGAAACCTGCGGCAACGGCATCCGGTGCTTTGCGAAGTATGTCTACGAACGCAAGATGACAGGGAAAACCGATTTCGTCATCGACACGCTCGGCGGCCCGAATCGCGTGACGTTGACGGTGGACAACGGCGTCGTGACCCGCGTCCGGTCGAACATGGGCACGCCGCGTTTCGACCGCGCCGAGATTCCCATGATCGGCGCGCCGGGCCGCGTGATCGAGGAGGACCTCGACGTCGACGGGACGATCATGAAAGTCACGTGCGCCAATGTGGGCAATCCGCACGCAGTGTTTTTCGTCGACGACGCGACGGCGATTCCCCTCGCGCAAATCGGGCCGAAGATCGAGTGCCATCCCAAGTTTCCCAAACGCACGAACGTCGAGTTCGTCACCGTGAAAGACCGGCAGAATATGGTCATGCGCATTTGGGAGCGTGGCAGCGGCATCACCATGGCCAGCGGCAGCGGCTCCTGCGGGTCCGCCCTCGCTGCGATGATCACCAACCGCGTCGACCGCAAGGTAAATGTCCACCTCGTATACGGGGTGTTGACGATTGATTGGGCCGACGACGGTTTTGTGTATCAAGAAGGCCCTGCGACCGAGGCGTATTCGGGGGTTTGGAAGGGGTAACGGGGATGACCAGGGAGAGTGGCCTGCGAGTAGCTTTGTGCCTTCTGGTTCCTGTGCTGTTCTGCGAGGCCGAAGAGAACAAGGCAGCAACTGAGATTCCGGAGACGGAGTTGACTGCGCGTGTCCCGGTGCAGGGTTATTCGTTCGACGTTTACCGAAGGTCGCTCAAAGCCCTTGTCCCATTCGAATACACATTCAAGATATCCAAGGGCGAAAAGGTCCTCTACAATTATTCCGACTACACCTATGAGCATGTGACGGGGCATGACCGTGCAACTGCCTACATCGAAGTGGTTGCGCACGATCTTTATTACGCGCCTGACGATACGTGGAACACGGTCGACGTAGACAAGTCGCAGAAGTTCGATTTCGATGGCGATGGAGTAAGCGATGCCGTCGTTGTTACGTATACGGGCGGGCAAGGCTGCTGCTGCGGGTTCTTGGTGTTCAAGCTGACCCCGTCATTCAAGCTTCTTGGCGAATTGCAGGGCGAATCTGTGCGTGGCGACCTTGAGGACGCTGACCACGATGGGAAATGCGAGATCATTTATGGAGATGGGATTTTCGAGGTTTTTCTCGGAGTTTGCCACGCCGATTCTCCGAGCCCCCGAGTTGCCCTTCAGTACTCCAA
>JBAZRU010000438.1:4839-6253 GCA_041662805.1 Candidatus Hydrogenedentales bacterium
GCATGCCCCTGCGATGAAGAAGCCGGCCGATCAACAATGGCTTGGAGACTTTGACGATAGAGCGGACGACGAGATCAAGGCTTTCATGAAGAAACACACCACGTTTCTCCGGCCTGAAGACTTCGAAGGTTTTCCCCCTTCTGTTTGGGCGCCAATGATGGACCTCATATATCAGGGGAATGCCGAGACGGCGTGGCAGTATCTCGACAAGCATTGGCCCGCGGGTGTTGACGGCAAGGCTCTCTTTCGTACCGTCATCATGGACCAGCTCAAGACCAGCCCCTATTGGGAGGCGATCAAGGAGTTGAACGGGCTTTGACGGAGTGGAAGTGACTGCTCAAAATGTTTTGACCGAACGGGCAGTAGAGACTAGGTAGCGATGAGGTTCTCGACACGATGAAGAAGACTTCCAAAATGAGCGTCTTCGCAATGGTGAAGGCGGGGTTGGAGGACAGCATCGCCTTTTCCAAAGGCGAGATGAAGTCACTTGTCGTCACACGAGTCAGGCGCTCACGTTCCAAAATCCGCGCCCCAAAGAACACCCAGAAGAAGTCCACGTAGCTTACGAACACGCTATCTTGAAGTTCCCCAGGGCTATCGCGCTGGAACAGTGACGATCTGCCCCAAGGCTACTAGTCTTGAGCGCTGCAAGCGCGTAATTCCAGAGCCCTGGGTAGCGGTTCGCGTCTCAAACGCGAATCGTTACCCAGGGTCAAGAACCACCCCAACTGGGCGTCCTGTATGGACGCAAGAAATTTCGCTGGATGTCCGTGGATGCCTCTGCTACTGCGCGTGCACTCAGCCGCTTGCACACTTTCAGTGTGCTTCTTGTTTCTTCTTTTACCCTGGGGTGCCCCTCGTCGCGTTGCGACATCGGGGACCCCAGGCTCGGGAATTACGCACCTTCGGCGCTCAGAGTTGGACCCAGGACAGAAGAGAGGACACTTGCCGACAAATCAAGTGTCGTCGCATTTGAAGGAGTTCAAGCCGGTTTTCCCCGCCGGTCCATCCTCTGATAAGCTATCTCTCGTAATTGGCCGAGACCACCTCTTTCACTACGGGGAATCATCGTGACCGCATCGCCGATTCGTATTGCCGTTTTGTTGTCGGGTTCGGGGACGACGCTTCAGAACATCATTGACCTCAGCGACCGGGGCGAACTCAGCGCACGCGTGGTGTGCGTGGTGGGGTCGCGGGCGGATGCATATGGATTGGAGCGCGCGAGGAAGCACGGTATTCCCGCCGTGCTGGTCGCGCGAAAAGGGTTTTCGGATACGGCGTCGTTCAGCGACGCGATCTGGAACGAAGTGCGAAAGCACAACGCGGATCTCGTCGTGTTGGCGGGGTTTATGAGTTTGTTGGATATTCCCGCCGATTTCGAGAATCGGGTGATCAACGTGCATCCCGCATTGAT
>JBAZRU010000439.1:0-6250 GCA_041662805.1 Candidatus Hydrogenedentales bacterium
CAAACGGCAAGAAGCACGTGCCCTTCCCTGAGTCCCTCGATACGCTGGACGGGAAGCTCGCTTGGATGAAGGAGCAGTTCGAGAAGGGCGAGACAAGGAACCTGTCAGACATCGCTCAGGAGATTGCGCAGTTCGGCGACCCTAAGACCATCCCGTTGCTCATCGGAATCATCGATGCGGACAACAGTTACGACACGGTCTATGGCGTTGGATACTTCGGCTTGGGCCGCGAGAAACTGGGGGAACTTACCGGCGTGCGGTACAGTCCCTACCACGACGGCGCGTGGTGGCGGCGATGGTGGGAGGCGAACAAGTCACGGTTCCCCGAAGAAATCCGGAACACCCCCGTACCCGATTTGCCAAAAACAGAAGATGGCAAGAAGCATGTGCCTTTCCCCGAGTCGCTCGATACGCTGGACGGCAAGCTTGCTTTGCTGAAAGACCAATTCGAGCAGGGAAACTTGCGCAATCTCAGCGAAGTCGCGATGCAGATCTCGGCGCATGGCGAGCCGAAGGCCATCCCCATGTTGATCGGCGTGATTGACGCGGACAACAGCTACGACACGGTCTACGGCGTGGGCTACTGCGGATTGGGGTTTGACAAACTCGGGGAACTCACGGGGGCGCGCTACAGTCCCTACCACGACGGCGCGTGGTGGCGGCGATGGTGGGAAGCGAACAAGTCACGGTTCCCAAAAGAGGCGCAAGACATTCCCATTCCCGATTTACCGAAGACCGAGAACGGCAAGAAGCATGTGCCTTTTCCCGACTCGCTTGACACGCTTGACGGCAAGCTTGTCTGGCTCAAGGACCATTTCGTGGATGGTTCGCTTACACAGGCCGATCTCTGGAAGATCGCTCAGGAGATTGCGCAGCACGGCGATCCGAAAGCCATTCCCCTGCTGATTGGCGTGATCGACGCCGACAATACATATAACACCGTTTACGGCGTGGGCTACTTTGGCCTGGGGTACGAAAAACTCGGCGAAATCACAGGCGTGACGTACAGCGAAGACCACGACGGCGCGTGGTGGCGGCGCTGGTGGGACGAGAACAAGTCGCGGTTTCCGAAAGAGGTCCAGGACATTCCTATCCCCGACTTGCCCAAGACCGCCAAGAAATTGAGTGACAACGCGAACCACGACGCCGACGTCGAGTCAGAGCTTGCCGATGTGCCGTCGCAGGAAATCCGTGTGGGAGACGATGCGAACAAGCGCTACTTCCTGATCGGACCCAAGGCCAACGCGCAACCGCCTCAGACAGGATTCAAGCTGGCCATCGTCATGCCCGGAGGCGACGGCGGAGTGGACTTCAATCCGTTTGTGCGGCGCGTTCTCAAGAACGCACTCGGACCGGAATGGTTGATCGCGGAGCCCGTCGCGGTGAATTGGACTCCAACGCAGGAAATCGTGTGGCCCACGGAATTGACGCGCGTCGAAGGTCAGCAGTTCTCGACGGAGGCCTTTGTCGAGTCCGTCATCGCGGATGTGAAAGGACGGCATCCCATCGACGCGAAACACATTGTGACGTTGACGTGGTCCTCAAGCGGACCCGCGGCATACGCCATAGCTCTCCAGCCCACGACCTCCATAACCGGTTCCTACATCGCGATGTCGGTCTTCAAACCGGACTTCCTGCCGCCGCTCACCAACGCCAAGGGCCGCCGCTTCCACATCGAGCACTCGCCAGACGACCGGGTCTGTCCGTATGCCCACGCCCAAGCCGCCCGTGAACAGCTCACACAAGCCGAGGCTACCGTGCATTCCACGGACTACGAAGGAGGCCACGGATGGCGCGGCAACGTGTTTGGCCGGATTCGCGAAGGGATGGAGTGGCTAACGACGAACTAAGTCGCGCAATTACAGCATGTTAACCCACCATCGCCCGGACGATTCCGTCCAGAAATGCATTGAAATCTCAAGGTCAGTAGTTGAGATTTCAATGCACTCTTGCCCCGTCACTTCTCCTGCTTTGCCGTCACGACGGTCCCTTCCTATAATGTCGCGATAAGGAGTCCCCATCATGGCACTGAGAAACAGCCTTGTCTTGTTCGGCGTGTTTGCGTTTGCATCGACGGTGTGTGGCGTGGCCCATTCCCAAGAGGTTACCCCCATGACCCCCGTGAACCTCTTGTGCGAGTACCGCGTTAATCCCATAGGCATCGATGCGACGCCGCCGCGCCTGAGCTGGACCTTGCAGTCCGGCCGCCGCGGAGCACGGCAGACGGCGTATCAGGTCCTGGTAGCCTCGAACGAGGAGACACTTGGGAAGGACCAAGGCGACCTGTGGGACAGTGGCAAAATCGTCTCGCCGAGCGGCACGCTCCAGCCCTTCGGCGGCGCGGCGCTGCAGTCGCGGCAACGGTGCTTCTGGAAAGTGCGCGTGTGGAACGAGAGCGACCAGCCCGGGCCGTGGAGTTCGGTGGCGCGTTGGAGCATGGGCCTGCTGAATGCCGCCGATTGGCAGTGCAGCTACATCAAGCTGAACGAAGCGGACGGCGATCCGAATTGCCCTTGGTTGCGGAAGAGCTTCTCGCTGGACTACGCGCCGTCGGATGCGCGTGTCTATGTCAATAGCCTTGGCTATTACGAGTTGTACGTCAACGGCACGAAGGCTGACGAGAATCCCATTACGCCCGCGGGAACCCAGTTCTCAAAGCGGTCGTACTTCCTGGTGCACGACGTGGCGCAGTACCTGAAGCCAGGCAAGAACAGCATCGCCTTGTGGCTGGGACGCGGGTGGTTTGTGCAGGGCCTCATCGGCGTGACGCACAACGGTCCCATCGTGCGGGCGCAACTCGAAGTCACTGGACCTGCCGGACAGAAGCAAACCATCGGCACAGGCGCGGACTGGAAGACGCGCCCGAGTCACATCACGATCCTCGGCAAAGGGTCCAGCGGACACTACGGCGGCGAGCGAGTAGACATTGCGAAGTATGAGGCGGCGTGGGCCAATGCCGAATACGACGACAGCGCGTGGCTCAATGTGCAGGTCGTCAGCGACGTTCCCGAGCATACGGTGTGCGCGCAACGCGTCGGGCCGAACCGCGTACAGAAGGTATTCACGCCGCGCGTGATTCGTCCCTTCGGCGAGAAGGCGTGGTTGATCGATTTCGGCACATGCCTGACCGGCTCCTTCGATATTCGCTTCAAGGCCCCGAAGGCTGGCGATGAAGTCGCTTTCGATTACTACGACAGCGTGGCCAACGAGCAGGACCTGCACAGTTTCAGCCAGCATGACGTGTACGTGAGCGACGGCAACCCGGACGGTCATTTCGCCACCCACTTCAATTACCACGCGTATCGCTACGTCCGCGTGTCTGGTCTTGACACACCGCCGCGCGAAGAGGACGTGACCGCCGGACTCATTCACTCCGAGCACGGCGCCCTGTCGTCTTTTGCGTGTTCGAACCCGATGTTGACGGACATCCACGACATGATCTGCTACACGTTCCGCTGCTTGAGCCTTGGCGCAAACCTGGTCGATTGCCCGCACATCGAACGGCTTGGATATGGCGGAGACGGACTTGCCAGCACGCCAACAATGCTGACCATGTACAACTCTGGCGCGATGTACGCAGGATGGTTGGAACATTGGCGCGATTGCCAACGCGAAGATGGCGATATGCCCCACACCGCGCCGAACCCGGAGAACGCAGGCGGCGGACCGTTCTGGTGCTCGTTCATCGTCAACGCCTCACGGCATGTCGCGACGCTTTACAACGACCGGCACGTGTTGGAGGCGAACTACGCCGCGATGCAGCACTGGCTTGACGGCTATGTCGAGAGCCGCTGTCAAGACGACCTGTTAATGGGTTGGGAAAACAAGCCATATCGCAACTGGTACCTGGGCGATTGGGCACAACCGGGCCGTCTGGAAAAAGAACGCGAGAAGTCAACACACCTCGTCAACAACTGCGTGCGCATTCAATCCTACGACAGCATGGCGTCCATCGCCGCCGAACTGGGCAAGGCCGACGACGCCAAACGCTATCAAGCCAAGGCCGACTCGCTACGACCCAAGGTACACGCCAAGTTCTACGACGAAGCCAACGGCACCTACGCCGACGACACGCAGATCGATCTTGCGTACGCACTGCTGGTGGACGTCGTGCCGGAGAACCTGCGCGACCAAATGCTGAAGCGCCTCGAAGACGACATCGTCGTGAAGCGTCAGGGCCATCTCGACGTTGGCTTGGTGGGTGTGCCGATTCTGGTTGCGTGCGCGTTGAAATACGACCGCAGCGACCTGATCTTCACCGTGCTGAACCAAGACACGTTTCCTGGCTACGGCCACATGCTCAAGAATGGCGCGACCACGACGTGGGAGCATTGGGACGGTCAACGCTCGCTCATTCACAACTGCTACAACGGAATCGGCCTGTGGTTCTATCGCGGCCTGGCAGGAATCCTGCCCGATCCCGAAGTGGGCTACATCCGGCCCACGTTCCGTCCTGCTATCGTCGGCGACGTCACCTGGGCCCAAGCGCGCCAGGAAACCGTCGCGGGGACTATTGCGAGCCATTGGCGTATCCAAGAGGGGAAGCTGGTGTGGAACATCCAAGTCCCGCCCGGCGTTGAATTCGCGACCGTGATGGTGCCCACGTCGAAGGCCGAGGAAGTCCAAGAATCCGGCAAGCCCGTCGCGGAAAGCCCCGGTGTGACCGCAAAGGGAATGCAAGGCGCATATGCCGTCTTTGAAGTGAAGTCGGGGAGATACGAGTTCTCCGCGCCACGGTAGTGGGCGTCTCGCAATTGACACAAGAAGACTCGGACACGTCGGACAGGTCCGACAGGTCCGACAGGTCGGACGCGTCAGACACGTCAGACTCATTGAATAAGACGGATCGGTCGGATCCGACAGATCCGTCCTATCGAGGAGTCCCTCTCGTGAATCGCAGACAATTCATGCAAACTACCGCCGCGGTGGCGGCCTATGCCCTCGCCGCGACGAAAGGAGATGCCGCGATGCGTTCCTCTGCCGAGTTCGCGGAATTCCAGAAGAAACGCCGCGAGGAACTGTGGGCGCTGCTGGGCGATTTGCCTGAGAAGCGCCTACCTACGGCCCAAGTCCTCTCTACCGAGCATCGCGATGGATTCACACTCGAACATCTCGTCCTCGATCTCAATGGCGTTCAGCCCGTCCCCGCGCTGATGCTCATCCCCGACAACATCAAGAAGCCCGCGCCCGCCATTCAATACATCCATTGGCACGGCGGCGACTACTTCGTGGGTAAACAAGAACTGCTCAAAGGCACAAGCGCCATGCAGGCCTACGCGCCCGTGTACGCCGAGAAGGGCATCGTGGCGCTCGCAATCGACAGTTGGTGTTTCGGCGAACGCGCCCCGTACCCGGACGATGGCGGGCGCGGCGAAAGCGACACCTTCAAAGAAATGCTGTGGAAAGGCCAAGTCCTCTTCGGGATGATGATGTTCGACGAGTGGCAGGCGCTCAATTACTTGTGCACGCGCCCCGAAGTCGACGTGAACCGGATCGGCAGTTTCGGCATATCAATGGGATCAACCAAATCGTGGTGGCTCGCCGCGCTCGACGAACGCATCAAGGTGTGTATCGACCTGTGTTGCCTTACGGACTACGAGGCGCTCCTCGCCGTACACGGGCAAGCGCACCACGGCATCTACTACTACGTGCCGAGCCTCCTGAAACATTTCCAGACGCACGAGATCAACGAACTCATCGTGCCGCGCCCCCGCCTCAGCCTCGATGGCCGCCAAGACAAACTTACACCGCCCGAAGGCGTCGAACGCATCCGCGACCACCTGCTCCCGCTCTACCGCGAATACGGCAAGGAAGAAGACTGCCGCGTCGAGCTCTTCGACTGCGGCCACAAGGAATTGCCGGAAATGAGAGCGATTATTTCGGAGTGGTTTGATAAGTACTTGGTGAATTCGAAGGGTTGACAGAATTCAGCTCAATCCGCGTCCGCAGGTATTCGGTGAGCTCATATGCGTCTCTTCAGCATTTGACCGACGCAAGCGCATAGATTAATGCGATGCCGCCTGCGGCGGAAAGTCCAACAGGATTGTCTCTTCATGCGCTAGAGTGTCGGCAGCATATGCGGCCGCCGCATGTATATCGTCGGACTTGAGATGAGGGTACATTTCGAGGATCTCCGCAACCGACGCGCCTTCGCCGATTTTGCGAAGTATCAATTCGACGGTGATTCGAGTCCCTCGGATCACAGGTTTCCCCAACATGATTTGAGGATCGCGTGTGATTGGGTCAGTCT
>JBAZRU010000440.1:0-6245 GCA_041662805.1 Candidatus Hydrogenedentales bacterium
CTTCTCGAACAGATGGCGTCCGTGGGCGGCGGCCGCATTCTTGAACCAACGGCGAATCCGTTCGAACACAACCTGACGACCACGCCGGCGATTACCCCGATATGGCCCTATCTCCTCGCGGCCGCCGCATGCCTGTTCCCACTCGACGTGTTCGTGCGCCGTGTCGTCATCGACTTTACGATCGTCTTCCGATGGGCGTTGGCGTTTCTTCGTATGCTGCCCGGAATCAAACGTCTGATGCCGAAGCCCAAACCCAAGCGCGCGCCGTTAACGGGCGTGTACGGAATGGGAACGCAAGCCGCCACGACGCTATCCTATGAGCACGTGCGCGGCGCAATGCCAACAGGCCTCCAGGACCTTCCGGCGGGCGTGCCCAACGATGCGCTTACGGAAGGGACCGCAACTTCCGCGGCCTCGGAGCCACAACAACAGCGTAGCGATTACACAACACAACTGCTTGCGGCCAAGGAGCGTGCGCTCGATAAGCGGATGCGGCGCGGCAAGCAGGATGACAACAAATAGTATGCGTTCGATTGACTCAACTGAAAAGACAGCGCAATCCGAAACCGAGAGGAGAGGGTCGCATGGATGTGCATAAGGATGCGGAGGAATTCCGTAACGATTTCCAAAAACTGCACGACGAGATCGCAAAGGTCATCGTCGGCAGCGAGTCCGTCATTGACGGCGTGTTGACCTGCCTGTTCGCGGGCGGACACTGCCTGCTGGAAGGTGTGCCTGGCTTGGGTAAGACTCTGCTCGTGAGAACGTTGAGCGAGGCGTTGAGCCTCCAGTTCTCTCGCATCCAATTCACGCCTGACCTGATGCCCGCCGACATCATCGGCACGAACATCATCGCGGAGAGCGAGGAAGGCGGACGCGAGTTCCGGTTCAGGCCAGGCCCGATTTTCTCGAACATCGTACTCGCCGACGAAATCAATCGCGCCACGCCCAAGACGCAGTCCGCGTTGCTCGAAGCGATGCAGGAACACACGGTGTCCGTGGCACGGCAAATCCACAAACTCGAAGAACCCTTCTTCGTAATGGCCACGCAGAATCCGATCGAGATGGAAGGCACGTACACGCTGCCCGAGGCGCAACTCGACCGTTTCTTCTTCAAGCTTCTGGTGGACTCCCCCTCGCAGAAGGACTTGACCACGATCCTCGAACGTACGACCCAACGCGACCTCCCTCACGGCGACCCCGTGATGGACGCGGCAAGCATCAAACGGTGGCAAGCACTCGTCCGAGACGTCGTGTCGGCGCCGCAGGTGACCGACTACGCCGTCCGACTCGTCATCGCCACACAGCCGCGCAGCCCGTTCAGCACCGAGATGATCAACAAGTACGTGCGATTCGGATCAAGCCCGCGCGGCGCACAGGCCCTTCAGTTGAGCGGCAAAGTGAATGCACTGCGCGCGGGCCGCTACAACGTCAGCTTTGAAGATATCCGACTCTCCGCATTGTCCGCGTTGCGGCATCGCCTCATTCTCAATTTCGAAGCCGAAGCCGATGCCGTCACGACGGACGCCATCGTCGCGGATTTGTTGGCCAAGGTGGAAACGAGCGCAAAGGTCGCGTAAGGAATCAACCCGTGTCCGATGTGACGACAGCCGATACCTTGCTGGAGCCCGACTTCCTGCGGAAGCTGGAGCGCCTTGCCATATCCGCGCGCAAGGTCCAACTGGGCCTTGCAAAAGGCGAACGCAAGAGTAAGCGGAAAGGCAGCAGCGTCGAATTCGCGGACTACCGCGACTATGTGCAAGGCGACGACTTGCGCCATGTCGATTGGAATATTTTCGGCCGCCTCAACGCCCTCTATCTCAAGCTGTTTCAGGAGAGCGAAGACCTGACGGTCCATCTCCTCATCGACGCCAGCCGCTCCATGGCCTACGGGACTCCGGCGAAGATCGACTTCGCTACCAAGCTCGCCGCCGCCATCGGCTACGTTGGCCTCATCGGTTACGACCGCGTCAGCGCGGAGGCGTTTTCGCAGGCAGGGTCTATGCGGCTCACTCCGTGCAGGGGCAAAGCGAAGGTGCGCCAACTCCTCTCGTTTCTTTCAAGCGTGACGCCCGAAGGCGCAACACAACTTGAACAGTCGACCCATACCTACATCATGCGAAACCGCGCCAAGGGCGTCGCCGTTCTATTCTCCGATTTGTTGGACCCCGAAGGCTTCGAACCTGGCCTGCGCAAACTCCAACAATCGGGTTCCGACTGCTACGTCGTTCATGTGCTTGCGCCCGATGAGATCGAGCCGCCTATCGTGGGCGACTTGCGCCTGGTCGATAGCGAGACTGGCGGGTTCGTCGAAATCTCCGCGAGCCCCATGCTGGTAAAGCGATATACCGACAATCTTGCAGGGTTCTGCGAATCCATCCGCAAGTTCTGCCTCGCGCGCGGAATCGGTTATATCTTCGCGCCCAGCGACACGTCGTTCGAGCGCCTCACGCTCGAGGTGATGCGACGCGGAGGCCTCTTCCGATGAACGCCGCATGGACTCGATTCCTGGCAGGAGCAGAAAGGGCGCTCGGAACAGCCTTTCTTGCGCCGCCGTTCTTGTGGTTACTGGGTCTCATTCCCATCATCATCATTCTCTACTTCCTGAAACTTCGTCGCACGCCCGTCGTGATTTCGAGCACCTTGCTTTGGATGAAGAGCCTGCAAGACATTACCGCCAATGCGCCGTTCCAGCGCCTGCGGCGCAACTTGCTGCTCCTCCTTCAAATTCTCGTCTTGCTTCTCGCCGTCCTTGCATTGGCGCGCCCGTTTGTAAAGGCCGAAGGAAGTGCGGGCCGCAACCTGTGCCTGCTGGTGGACCGCTCGGCGAGCATGAAGACCAACGAAGGGGGCCGCCCGCGGCTTGACCTCGCGAAGCTAGAAGCCACGCGCATGGTCGATGAGATGCAACGCGGCGACAAGGTTATGCTGGTTTCCTTCGCGGACAAGGCCGACGTGCTCTGCGAATTGACGGACGACCGCCCACGTTTGCGCGCCGCTATCAACGCGATTCAAGCCACCGACACGCAGACCAAAGTGCGGGACGCCTATTTCGTCGCCTATTCGCTGCAACTCACCACGCCGGACCTTCATTCCGTGATCATCAGCGATGGCGATATCGCGGACCTCGACGAGATCGTCCCGCGCAACTTCGGCCCGGTTCGACAGGTCTCGGAGCAATCGACGGAGGCGCGCGCCCGCTTCTACGACCTTAGCTTCGTACAGGTGGGCTCGAGCGTCAACAACGCTGGCATTGTCGTGTTCAGCCTGCGCGAGCCTAGCGAAGGCACGACAGGCGACCGCCAATGCCTTGTGCTTGTTCATAATGCGGATGCAAAACCGCTGACGACGACCGTCACTCTCACTTTCGAAGACACGACGATTGCCGTCGAGGAACTCTCCGTGGATCCGGGGCAAGATTCCGAGCTTGTGTTTCGACTGCCCGAGGTGGGCGAAGGAATTCTCAAAGCGGTCCTCGATCACGAAGACGACTTCCCCATGGACAATTCGGCATGGCTATCGCTTCGCCCGACAGCCAAGATCCGAACCTTGGTCGTTGCCGAGGCCTCCGCGACGGGCACCTATTTCTTGCAGCGCGTGTTGTCTCCCGACCCGCGCGTCGAACTCAGCACCATCGCCCCCGGGGCCTTCACAGACACCAACGAATTCGACCTTATCGTTTTCTACGGGTTTGCACCGGAGAAACTCCCCGCGGGCACGTTGCTCTTCATCAACGCCCTTCCGAAACTTGAAGGCTTGGGTTCAGATACCGCGATTGAGAATCCGCCAGTGTTGTCGGTGGATGCCGAGCATCCGCTGCTGCGTTTCAACGTTAACCCGGGGAATGTCGCGATTCGCTCCGCCCTGCGCGTCGCTCTGCCGGATTGGGCACGTCCCGTGGTGTCTACCACGGGAGGCGCGCTCATTGGGGACATCTCGCGCGGCGGACAGCGCATAGCCTTTATCGGATTCGATATTGCCGAATCCGATTGGCCGCTCAATCTTTCCTTCCCGCTCTTCTTCCAGAACGTGCTTGCGTGGACAACACGCGCGGCATTGAGCGGCGAAGTCTCCGTCGCCGCAGGTAAGCCCCTGACACTCGTTGCTGAACCCGACATCGGCACGGCGACTGTGACCCGGCCGGACGGCACCAGCGAACAAGTCTCCCTCGATCCGATGCGCCCCGTCTATTTCAGCAATACCGGGCAAATCGGCGTCTACACGGTTTCCTACGGCGAACGCAAGGAGCGCTTTGCCGTGAATTTGCTGGATAAGGTGGAGTCTTCGATCGGCCCTTCGGACAAGCTCGCTATCGGCCAGGGCGAGTTCGAGGCCGAACGCGGCCGCATTCGACAGAATCGTGAGCTGTGGCGGTATCTCCTTGCCGCCGCATTGTGCGTGATCGCCTTGGAGTGGTGGTTGTTCAGCAGGAGGGCCTGGATGTGAGGAGATTCGGAGTTGCGGCACTGCTCGGATGCGTGCTTGCGTGCGCGAGTGCATGGGCGCAAGAGGACGTACCGATGCAAGAGGGCCAGTTCACCGTCGAGGTTCCGCCGCGGTTTATCACGGCCTACCGCGACGGCGCGTGGGTGCCCGTGGACGTTGTCGTAAACAACAACCGCAAGGATGTCTCGGGCTTCGTGCAGGTCGATCTTCAGTCCGCGATGGGAGCGCAAAGTCCGGTATATGCCATACCGGCCGAGTCTCCCAAGGCCTCGCGCAAGCGGTTTCGCGTGTACTGCAACTTAGCTGGGACGACGGAGATACAAGCAGGCGTCTATCAGAAGCGATGGCGGTCCGTCGACATGCCGCTGCGCATCACCCTTCGCCCCATTGATCCGCGGGACATGCTGGTCATGGTCATCGACGACGACGGACCCGCCTACGGGTTCCTGTATTCGGCGCTCCAGAAGGGTGCCGCGCAACGCGCCATCCACCGCATCGAGATTCGAAGCAACGAACTCGACCTGCTCCCCGAGCAATACGCCTGCTACGAATCCTACGACGCGATTATCATGGGCAAAACGGACCCTGCCGCCATCACCGCCGAGCACCGCGCCCTTCTTGAGAAATACGTGCAGGAAGGCGGCGTGCTCATTGTGTGCACGGGCGAATTCGGCACGCGCTATCAGGGTACGTGGCTGGAAGATCTTGCGGGCGTCCGCATCACAGGCCAAACCACAATGAACGAAAAGGCATTGGCCGAAGCGACTCTTTCCCCTGAGGCACAATCCGGCGCGCGGGAAGACAAACAGGTCGTGTTGGCCCAACTGACGCCAACGCTGCCCGAGGTTACCGTGCGCGGCAAGAGTCCCATTCTCGCCACACGCCGTCCGCTGGGCGGGGGCTATGTGGCAGTCCTGGGCGTCGATGCATCCGGGAAGTCGCTCCAGGAATGCACGGGATACCTGTCCATGTGGCAAGAACTCTGCGAATGGCGCCCGCGCGTCCCCCGTCCCAACGTCGACGGAGCCGTTCAGCAATTCACACAGGCCATGCCGTCGATCACCGGCGTCCGCATCGTGCCTCGCTCCACGGTCATCATCTTCCTCGGCCTCTACATTCTGGTCGGGGTTATCGGCAATTGGATTTTCTGGAGCCTGCTCAAACGACGCGAAATGGCTTGGGTGTGCCTCATCGTTTTCAGTTTCGGGTTCACTGGGTACGCCCTCGTGTTCGGAACCGCCGGACGCGCGAAGTCGACGGAGATGCACGAGATCGGCATTGTGCGTATGCCCCTCCACGGCAACTCGGCTCACCTCGACGCGGTAACGGGAATTCTCTCCGCCCGGTCGTCGGAGTTCACGTTCGATCTGGCGTATCCCGGCGCACTGGTGTCGGAATCCACCGCGAGTTCTCCGTATATGCAGCGGGGTGGCTCGCCGTTCGGGGCGACGTTGCGCCCAAGCCGCTACGTACTCGATCAGCCTCCCCGGCTGGAAAACTTCCAGGTGGGCGCGAGCGTGTTTCGCGTCTGCAACGTAGAAGCGGACACGACCGTCACAGGCGGCATCCAGGGGGTTCTCACCTTGGACAAGGGTGGACTTCACGGCACGCTCACGAATTCCACGGAATGGCCAATGGATTCCGCTGCCGTATTCTTCAAAGGAAATCTGGTAGCCCTCAATGGCAAAGGACCTGAGTGGCAAGTAGACATCAAGCCCGATGTGCTCGAGAATCCTCAATCGATGCAGGAAGAGGATCCGAACATGTTTGCATACGGATACCGCGGAGCCGCACGCGAG
>JBAZRU010000441.1:0-1585 GCA_041662805.1 Candidatus Hydrogenedentales bacterium
TTCGACGGTGATGCCTCGGTAATCCTGACGCATGCGCGGCAGCACCTCAAGCCCATCCAGCAGGGCCTGTGTCTCGGCGCGGCCGTGGGTCTCTACATAGCCCACGACCACGTCGATGCCTTCGCCCTGCAGCCGATGGGCGTCCTGCAACATCTCATAAGTCTTGCCAACGCCCGCGCAATACCCGAGGTACACCTTCAGCCGCCCGCGTTGCGAGCGCCGAATCATCCGAAGAAAGCTGTCGGCTTTGTCGGTGTCCATCGTGCTTCTATCGTAGCGCGTCGAGCGCCTGGTTCAACACAACTACGTTGACGCGTGGTTCGCCCAGGACTCCCAAAGTGCGGCCCTCCGTATGTTCCGCGACCAGGCTCTTCACCGTTTCTTCGGCGAGCCCGCGCGCCTTGGCCACGCGCGCGCACTGCAATTCGGCATTGCGTGGGCTGATGTGAGGGTCAAGCCCCGAACCGGACGCAGTGACCGCATCTGCGGGAACGGACACATCGAGGGAGAGTCCGTTCTCCGCACGATAGGCATTGACTCGTTCGGCCACGGTTGCGAGCAGTTTGTCCGCGATAGGCCCAAGGTTCGAGCCACTCGATGCGGTTGCGTCATAGCCCGCGCCCGCCGCCGACGGCCTCGAATGAAAGTACTTCGGCTGCGTGAATACTTGTCCGATTAGCGCGCTGCCGACGACAACGCCATTCTGCGCGAGAAGCGATCCATTGGCCTTATCCGGCAACACAGTCTGCGCCACGGCCCACACGGCGACGGGATACGCGCCGCACAAGATAACTGCGAGCAACAACGTGGATAACACGGCAGGCCGCACGTAATAGAGGATCGTCTTCATGGCAAATTCCTTTACACAATGCCCGTAACGGACAGAATGACATCGATCAGCTTAATGCCAATGAACGGCGCAACAATGCCGCCCACGCCGTAGATCAACAGATTTCGCCGCAGCAGGACGATCGCCGGCATAGGGCGGAACGTCACCCCGCGCAACGCCAAAGGAATCAGCGCGACGATGATCAGCGCATTGAAGATCACGGCGCTGAGAATTGCGCTGTTGGCGGAGGTCAGGTGCATTACGTTGAGCGGCGCGATCACGGGATACGCCGCCACGAACAGCGCAGGGATGATCGCGAAATACTTCGCCACGTCGTTCGCAATGCTGAACGTCGTCAGCGCGCCGCGCGTCATGAGCATCTGCTTGCCGATCTCGACGATCTCGATCAGCTTCGTTGGATTCGAGTCCATGTCCACCATGTTTCCGGCTTCTTTGGCCGCCTGCGTGCCCGTGTTCATGGCCACGCCGACGTCGGCCTGCGCCAAAGCGGGCGCATCGTTCGTGCCGTCGCCGGTCATGGCCACGAGGCATCCCTTGCCTTGCTCGCGGCGGATCAGGGCTAGTTTGTCCTCGGGTTTCGCCTGTGCGAGGAACTCGTCTACGCCGGATTCCTTCGCGATGGCCGCTGCGGTCAGCGGGTTGTCGCCGGTGATCATGACCGTGCGAATCCCCATGGCACGGAGCTGCTCGAAGCGCTCGCGGATGCCGCCCTTCACGATGTCTTTGAGGTAGATC
>JBAZRU010000441.1:1595-6239 GCA_041662805.1 Candidatus Hydrogenedentales bacterium
TCCTTCAGATGCACGACGCCCAGCGCACGTTTGTTTTCCGCAACGACGAGGGGCGTGCCGCCCGACTGCGCAATCCGCTGCACGGAGGCGCGCACGTCTTCGGGAAACGCTGTACCGATGAAGGATTCGATGGCTTCTGAGGCCCCCTTGCGGATAACGGTTCCGTTCATGTCGACCCCGCTCATCCGCGTCTGGGCCGTGAAGGGCGTGAACTTCGCATGAGGCATCTCGGAGATGGATCGTCCGCGTAATCCGTGTTGCTTCGCAAGCACCACGATGCTCCGGCCCTCGGGCGTCTCGTCGACCAACGACGCGAGTTGCGCGGCATTCGCGAGCTCTTCGATCGTGACGCCCGCCGCCGGAATAAACTCCGTGGCTTGACGGTCGCCGAGCGTGATGGTACCCGTCTTGTCGAGGAGCAACACGTCCACGTCGCCCGCGGCCTCCACGGCGCGCCCGCTCATGGCGAGCACGTTCTTCTGCACGAGCCGGTCGATGCCCGCGATACCGATGGCGCTCAACAAGCCGCCGATGGTCGTGGGGATTAGGCATACCAGCAATGACACGAGCACCGTCACGGAAATGTCGACGCCCGAATAGGTCCCGAAGAGCCGCAACGTAATCACGGCAACCAGGAAGATCATCGTCATCGCCGCAAGCAGAATCGTCAACGCAATCTCGTTCGGAGTCTTCTTGCGTTGCGCCGATTCCACGAGCTTGATCATGTGGTCGAGAAAACTCTCGCCGGGGTTTGCCGTGACGCGTACAACGATTTCGTCGCTCAGCACGCGCGTGCCCCCCGTGACCGCGCTTCGGTCGCCACCCGCCTCGCGGATCACCGGCGCGGACTCGCCCGTGATGGCGGACTCGTCGACGGTCGCCGCGCCTTTGACGATATCACCGTCCGCCGCGATCACCTCGCCCGCCGACACGACAAACAAGTCGCCTTTGCGCAGTTCGGTCGCGCTGACGGTCAGGAGCGAACCATTCGGGGATTGGCGCCTTGCCATGGTCTGCGTGCGCGTCTTGCGCAACGCGTTGGCCTGCGCCTTTCCGCGTCCTTCGGCGAGGGCCTCGGCAAAATTCGCGAACAGCACCGTGAACCACAGCCACACGGCGATTTGAATACCGAATCCCAGGTGCTCGCCCTCTGGACGAAACACGAGGCCGATGGTCGTAAGTAATGCACCCACCTCGGTGACGAACATCACTGGATTGCGGAGCATGGTCACGGGGTTGAGTTTGACGAACGACTGGCCAAGCGCTTGCGTCAGCAACGCCTTGTCCAACAACGAATGTTTCTTGGGAGCCATGGCTATTATCCTCTAGAACGTGGTCTGCGAGGAGACCATCATGAAGTGTTCAAGTACTGGGCCAAGAGAGAGCGCGGGAAGAAACGTAAGCGCGCCTACCAGGATCACGGTAGCAACGAGCAATACCGAAAACGTCGGGCCGGAGACGGGGAAACTGCCCTTGCCGGTCGCCGTAAGCTTCTTGCGGGCCATGTTTCCGGCCAGCGCGAGCACGGGCACGATCATCGCGAACCGGCCCAGCAACATGGCCAATCCAAGCGTTGTGTTGTACCACGTGGTGTTTGCGTTCAATCCCGCGAAGGCGCTGCCGTTGTTGCCCGTTGCCGACGAGTATGCGTATAGAATTTCGCTGAGTCCGTGGGGCCCTTCGTTGGCGCGGCTCGATATGCCCCATTCGCTGACCGACGCCCACGCGGAGAACCCGAGGATTGAGAACGTAAGCACGAGTAACGCGAGCGCCGACGCCTTGACGTCGTACGCGTCAATCTTCTTGCCAAGATACTCCGGCGTGCGCCCAACCATCAGTCCCGCAAGGAACACCGTCAACACCACGAATACGAGCATTCCGTAAAGACCTGCGCCGACACCTCCGAATACCACTTCGCCGAGTTGGATGTTCAGCAAGGGCACGAGACCGCCCAACGGCGTGAACGAATCGTGCATGGAGTTCACGGCCCCGCACGAAGCATCCGTCGTGATCGTTGCGAACAGCGCGGAATTGAACACACCGAACCGGACTTCTTTCCCTTCCATGTTGCCGGGAGCTGCGTCAACGCCTAGCGCATGCATGCGCGGGTTGCCGTAGGATTCCGCCGACCAGCAAGCAAGCACGCCCGCAACAAAAAGGAATGCCATCGCCGCCCACACGGCCCAGCCGTGACGCTGGTTTTTCACCGTGCGCCCCAGGTAATACGTGAGGCCGCTGGGGATCACGAAAATCGACAGCATCTGAATGAAATTCGACAGCGCTGTCGGGTTCTCGAAGGGGTGCGCGGCGTTGGCATTGAAGAATCCGCCGCCGTTCGTGCCGAGCATCTTGATCGCGACCTGCGACGCCATGGGCCCTTGCCCGATCGTCTGCGTCGCCGCGCCGCCCTCAATCGTGGCGACGCTCGTGTACGCACCGAAATTCTGAATGGCGCCTTGCGTCACCAGAAACAGGGCGAACACGAAGCTGAGCGGCAGCAACAGGTGCAAATTAATGCGCACCACATCGACCCAGAAGTTGCCGATCGATCCCGCCGCGCGGCGCGCAATGCCGCGCACCAACGCCGCCGCGATGGCAATCCCCACCGCCGCCGACACGAAATTGTGAAACGTCAGGGCGACTATCTGCGACAGATAGGACATGGTCGATTCACCACCGTATGCTTGCCAATTCGTGTTGGTCGTGAAACTGACCGCGGTGTTGAACGCCAAGGCTGGCGGGACCGCTGCGAACCCTTGCGGATTCAGCGGCAGCACATGCTGAAGCCGGAGAATTGCATACGTGAACAGCAACGATACGACGCTGAACGCCAGCATCGACAGCGTGTAGCCCTGCCACGTCTGCTCCTCCGTGGACTTCACCCGCATGACGCGGAATATCAGCCGTTCGATGGGGTCCGCAATCCGGCTGACCGGCGTGCGCGCCGTCGGATCGAGCACGCGCTCAAGATAAAGGCCCATAGGCTTGGTGAGCAGCAACAACGCGCCCAAAAACAGCGCGAATTGTATCCAACCAAAAGTATCCATTGAAGTCGGGGTTCCTTAGAAATGCTCGGGCCGGACAAGGACCACGAGCAAGTAGACCGTTAGTGCCAAACAAATGCATCCAACCAGGACATCAAACATGTCTACAACCTTTCGCAAAACCGGACGTATCCGGCGCACAACAAGAAGAAAGCGAACACGACCGCAATGAACGTGAAATCCAACATCACGAAGCCTCCATCGACTGAGCCGCATCGGCGCGTCGAAGCGTGAACGAGAAGATGGAACCTGCGCCATTCCCTCCCGCGACGGCGACGCTGCCGTCGTGGGCAGTCACGATTTCCTTCACAATGGCCAAACCGAGACCAACGCCCGTGGCCTTATCTTGTCCTGGCGCACGAAAGAACGGCTCGAACACGCGACTGCGGTATTCCTCTGGAATGCCTCCTCCCGTATCCGATACCGAAAACGTCACGTGCTGCTCGTCGCTCGTCGCGCCGATGATCACCGACCCGCCGGGACGCGTATACTTCAAGGCGTTGCCCACGAGGTTGTCGAACACGTGCGTGATTCGCGTCGGGTCCGCGAACACATCGGGTAGATCAACTGCTACGTTTGCCGTCAGCGCGACCCCCTTGTCCTTTGCCGGGCCCGCATGCCGCTCCACGGCGTCGAACACGAGGGAAGGGGAAGGGATTGGGCGCAGGTCCAACAAGGCACGGCCCGACTCGATGCGGCTGATATCGAGCAGGTCGTCCAGTATCGCCGACAACCCGCTCCCTTCGTCGCGCGCCGCCAATATCAGATCGGTCTGCTTCGGATTCAACGGCCCCACCTTCTCTTCGAGAAGTAGGTGCACCGCCATTCGAATGGCCGTCAGCGGCGTCTTGAGCTGATGCGACACGGTTGAAATGACCCCACGTTTCAGTTCCACTTGCTGACGCAGTTGCGTCACGTCTTCCAAGACCATGATCACGCCGTTGACGCCTTCGCCGGTCTCAATCATCGGCACGCCCTTCGCGCGAAAGAACCGCTCTTCGCCGTCGACGAAGATCTGGTGGCCGCTGTCTTTGGCGGTCGCGACAACGGGGCGTCCATCCCGGACGACTTGAAAGAACGTTTCGGCGATCCACGGATACATACATTGAGAAACCAACGCATGCGGCGCGAGTCCGAAGATGTGTTGCGCGCTCGGTGTGGCAACCTCCACCTCGCCCGTTTCATCGATCACGGCAATCGCCTCGGGCAAGCATTCAAACGCCTCTTGCGTCGCGCGCTGGATGCGAATGTACTGCAGCCGGTCGCTGCGCCGGAATTCCCGCAGGCTCGACGCCATCTCGTTGAAGGCCGAAGTGAGATGCCCCAACTCGTCGTTCGACATCGTCGGAACGACCACTTCGAGCGTGCCGTGTTGAATATCGCGCACGGAATCGGTCAGCAATTGAATGGGGCGCAGTACCCACCGCCTCGTCAGCGCGGTGAATACGGCCGCGGTCAGGAAACCCGCGGCGAGCCACACAACCATCTGGCTCCGCGCGGCCGCCGCGCGCTGGCCGGCGGCGCGGTTCGCCGCGGCCATATTCTCTTGATTCATCGTCAGGATCGCCTCTGCCGTCGTCTTGATATCCGTGAACACGGG
>JBAZRU010000442.1:0-6236 GCA_041662805.1 Candidatus Hydrogenedentales bacterium
CACGCGCCCCATGAGATCCAGTTGCGGTATCAGCAACCCCATGGCCAGCACCGTCAGCACGGCGAATCCCGGCGCGCCCGCGATCATAATCGTCGATGCGAACGACTGGTACATCGGCGTCAGCAGCAGTAGCGTGGGCACGGTGAAGATCGACAAGAAGACGACCCATCCAGGACGTAGCGTGCCGCGCTTTGCGAATATGAAGCACACGAACATGCCCAGCGCGCTGAAGGCGAGCGGCCACGTCGCCAGAAAGCTGCCGCCGGGCAACAAGCGGTTCAGCACAAAGAGAACTGCAACCCACCACGCGTATGCTCCAACGATGAGGCTCTGCGAACGTATCCACCGCGACAACGCCCCGTAGATCAGCGCCGCCACTGCAATGCTCGCCGCCGCATACGACGTTGTGTAAAGCGTGTTGTGATACAACGGAGTAAGGTCCGGAATCCGCGTGAAATTCTCCGTGTACAAGCGCATCACCGTGTCCGGGCCCCACAGGAGCGCCACGATCATCACGGCCACCGCCGCCGCCAGCGCGGCCACCACCGGCCACACCACGATGCCCGCCAGCACACCTCCGATCGAGATGTGCCGTCGTATGAGCCCAAGCAGCAGGACGATGCATACGAGCACCGTCGTGCCGATGGCGAGTGGCTCGCTCCATCCGAGCGGATACCGCACGAGCCGGTATCCGAACACGTTGAAGTACACCGTATCCGGGGCCGTAATCACGCCGTCAAGCGGAAGGTTTCCAAAATGTCGCGCCAGGTCCAGCCCGCACGAGCCATGCTGCTGCAGCGTCGCGAGACTCAGATGCTCGGGCCGGTCGTTCGCGGTGTGATACCACGCAAAATTGTCGATGAACGCGATGTCGAATCCCTTCATCCCGTGCCGGCGCAGCACGTCGAAATCCGACGAAAACGGCATGAGCTTGTAGATGTCGTACATGAGCGACGACGCGCACGGATAGCGCATCGCCTCGATCATCTCCGCGATCAGCCACCCGTTCTGCTCGCTCGTGTCGAACACAAGCGAATTGCCCTGCGTGCCCCGCGCTTCCAGGTTCGTCATGACCCCGACTTCGTTGAACCACGCGTGCTTCACGAAGGCCCTCGCCCCGAGCAGGCCCGTCTCCTCGCCGTCCGTGAACACAAAGATGACATCGTTCTTCAGCGGCGGCGACGCCTTCAACACATGCGCGATTTCCAACAACGAAATCACGCCCGAACAATCGTCCGCCGCACCCGGCCCGTACGGCGTCGAATCGTAATGCGCCATCAACGCGAACGCCTTCGTGTTCGCCGTCCCGGGGATGCGGGCCAAGACAAGATTCGCGCGGCCCGCGTCGCTGCCTTCCGCGTAAAAGCTCGACACCACCTCCGCCTCGATGCCGAACGACTTCATCGTGCTCACGATGTACGCCTGCACCCGCTCATTCGCGGACGACCCTGCCGGATGCGGCTCCGTCGCGATCACGTAATCATGCTGTATCGCGCGCAACGCGGAGAACTCCGTCAACGGCGCCGCCGACGGCAATGCCGCCGGAGGCCGCAGCGCATACAGAGAAAGCGCCCCCACCCCCACCAGGAACACGAGAACGAACAACGCCGCCAACCGAGGTTTCCGCGCAAGATACTCCGCCTCGTCGATCCGCCGCGCCTCCTCCGGCGGGATCGTGAACACGCGGTATCGGTCACCAGGTTCATTGGATGCCATGCCGGATTCCTTCCTGCGCGGAGGATTCACCGTCTACACCCACGCGACTGTAGGAGATATCTCGAAGCTTTGCGCGCTGAGCAAGCTTGTGCAGCAGGTGTCCGAAGACAAGCAGCGCCACAGAGAAAGTGCAAATTCCGCCCAGGACGATCAGTCTTGTGCCGTCCGGCGCGCGCCCTTGGGGATGAGCCAATTCGAGGAGAATCATCCCCGCAAAACTAACAATCTGTACTGCGGCAACATCTCTCAGAAGAATCCTCCAATCGCGCGAGGGTGTAGAGGAACGTGGGGCGCTCAATCCATTCGCAATCAGCATCGCGATACCAAGGAAGAAGAGCAGAAAGCCCATTGGAAGCCACGCGATACCAAATACAAATATCGCCGGCTCAAAGGACTCCCGCTGCCCTGGAGGCGAGTTGTGCTGCCAATAGGCAACAGCGGCGAGCAATGCAGCATCGAGCACAATAAGCAGAGAAGTCGTCCAGAACAATCGACGAAGGATGATGAACGCCTTGTAACTCCGACTCCCCATCTCGAAATCTCCTCTCCCGCGCATTCGAGGAGCAACACGCCGCACGACCGATATCACCCATTGTACAGTCGAACCTCCGGTAGTCCAATCGTTCCCTACGTGAACCTCCAGGAGATGTCGCCGGGGCCGCCTCCAGCCTTCAGTGTTCTCCAGTTGCAATTCCCTCTCCCCCGATTGATACAATGCCATCCTGGTTCAATGGGAGACTAGAAGACATGGTTCAAGTCCTCACGCGACAGCTTGGCCGCCGCCGCCCTTTGCTGGCCGACTGGTCGTTCGATCTCCCACCCGACTGGGGCGGTGACAGCAGCGAACCACTCACCTTACGCGCCCTCATAGCGAAGATTGTCCTGCTCGAAGTTGCGCGGTTTCGGGCGCGCCAAATCGACAAGACGTCATTCCGCGTTCTCACGGCCAAGGAAGTAGAAGAGGGCACGGTGCGCGGGGCCGTCAAACCAGGCAGTCAGGCGGGGATACAGGAGGTCGATGACGACGAAGCCGTCGCTGCCGCGCTTCAGGCATTCGAAGACGGCATCTACCTCGTCGTTCTCGACGGCGAGGAACAACGAGACCTCGACTGCGAAGTCTATCTCTCACAAGACAGCACGATTACGTTTATCCGGTTGGTTATGCTGGCGGGGGCTTAGAGGGGGAAACGGAAATGCTTGAACGGGAAGTGGCGCGGGCGAAACTCAATGAACTCGAAGTTCCAAATTGGGTTGACAAGCGACTGCACGCGTTTAGACAGCTGTCGCCGTCGCGCGAGACGGTAGAGAAGTTGCTTTCAGGTGTCCTCTCGCTATCGGCTCCAAGGCTGAATATCTGGGGATTTGACCCACTGCAAACCCAGGACGCCCGCGAGAAGGAAGAGCGAATGGCCACCGAGATCTTGGAAGGCATGTCCGAGACGGAGCTGCGCCAGCTCTTTAAGGGGATCTTTCCGCATATGGTGCTTCAGGCTGAGCGAGCATGGGAGATGTTGCGCGTAATGCCGTATCAGGCAGACTTTGGCGCGCGCATGGGGTTTCGTGCGCCTCATACTCCGCAGGTCACGGCGATTACGCGCTTGCGCTGGTTGCGGTACACGGCCGAATTGCTTGCTCGCTACGAGTGTGACATCGAATGGACTGCCGCGTGGGCGGGGTACATGAACCCCGGCGCTTACGGCTGCAATTATATTAACGTGTTACTGGCGGCAGCGCTCGACATCGGAGACGCATCGAGCGACCGTGTGCTTGAGATTTTGATGGCCTCGGCGCGCGGCGAGCACGAGATCGGCGGCATGGGCTATCACGTGGTTCAGTCGCTGCTCATGTGCTCGCGTCCGGATGCGTGGGAATTCGTCGAGAAGATGCTTCTCGCGGCACAACGCGAGGAGGGACTGCGTCATGCCATTTTGGAAACGGTTGATTTTGCTCATCCGATGGCCATGCAGCGCATACTGCGACTCATCCTCGAACACGATCTCTTGCGGTTCAGCGCCACGGTCCGCTCACTCGATTCGTGGTTCGGCTTCGCGTGGGACTCAGCGGGCGGCCGCGCTCTTCGCCCGATGATCGAAAGTGCACTTGAGTACCTCGAATCCTCCGAGGCCCGTACACGGGCCATGGCAAGCAACGATCCGCAATCGATCTACCTCGCCTTGTGGGCGGAAGGCCAGGAAGACGTTGAAAGCGCAGTCGTCAAGGCGGTAGCGCTCCTCGACGCGTGTGAACCGGAACGCCGTTTCGTGGTGGCCTACTTTCTGGCATCTACGGATCTCGCGAGCGCAAATCCTCTTATAACCCGTTTGCTCGACGACGAAGACCCACGCATCCCTGCCTTCATACTTCAGAGAGGAAAAGGACTTCACACTGACCCAACGCAGCGAAAGAACAACATCGCCGTGCTGGAGCGGCTACTGGCTCGTGCCCCGGAAAAGCCTTCGACTCCCAAGCCGATTGTCTGGCCGTGGTGCTTGTACTCCCTGAAGAAGCAGGATGTTTGCGCCGAGATGTTCCGGTGCGTGCGCAACACAGCGCCGCAATATATGATTCAGCACCTGCCGCATATGGAGTCTTTCACTCGTGAACTTCTGGCGGAGTCTCTGGGGAAGCAGAAGGACGCAGCCTCTCGCGCGGCATTACTCTCCCTAGCGGGTGACGCGAGCGCGAGGGTACGCGACGAGGCGATCAAAGGGTTGCAGAAGTCCACGACACTTGCCCCTTCCGAGGCCGAAACTATCGAGAGCTACTTGACACGCAAGGCAGGCGATCTCCGGCGGGGCGTGTTGACGCTTCTCATGAAACAAGAGGACAGGGCCGTATTTGCCAGCGCGGACCGCCTGCTCGCCGCAAAGAAAGAGTCGCAGCGCGCCGCAGGCCTGGAACTGTTACGGCTGATGATCGATGCGGAACGAAGTGTCGATGCGGCCCGCGAACGAATGCAAGCTCACGAACAGAAGGCAGGCAGCCTGAGCAAACAGGAGCGCGTGCACGTAGAAGCGTCTTTGGGCGAAGGCGCGGCGGAGACGCGTGACTGGACGTTTGAGAATGCGCTGGGGCTAATGGACTTCAGCAGGCTGACGCCGCCGCCCGTCCTTCGCACCGAACGGCCGCGTGGCGACTTCAATGCTGCGTCCGCGTGTATCTCGACCATTGACGCGCTTGTGCACGAGCATCGCGAGAAACACATCACACTTCGTGATGCCACGCACCCGGCTATGGACTCGTACCTCGCCCCCGGCGATGCCGCTGAAGTCCAAGGGCGGGAGGTTTTGCTGAGTGAGGCCAGGTGGAATTTCCCGGAGCCAGTTCCCGCGAAGTCGCCAGAAGATCTGGCGGTGCAAATGCCGTTACGCGAGATCTGGGAGGCATGGTACGAGAATCGGGGAGACGACCAGCGTGATGATGATGGGCTGGAAGTCGTGCGTGCCGCGTTGCTTGTTCCCTCGACCATGGAGTATTCCAGAAACAAACTTAGGGTGGACGACACCCTGAAGAACGCGTTCGGTGACGCGAAGCCGGCGCGGTGCAGATACGGACATCAAACCGCCGGCATTCTTCATTGGCTCATGTGCGTCTATTCTCCCGCCGGAGTAGCCGACTACCTTCTGGAAGTGCTAGAGGCGATGTTTGCGCATGCACCCAAGCTGGTCATTGTTAAAGGACCCAATGCATGGAGCGGGGTATCGTCGATTAATACGTGCGTAAGACTCGTCCGGACCTTACGAGTGATTCGCTCCGACTGTTGGAGCTCGGACCATGAAGCTCGTTTCTACAGCTTGCTGCACTGGTCGATGCGCCGCTTGCACGAGGAACTCAAACCTCAATCCTTAACACCTTCAGCGGAAAATGGATTTGCCACGGGGTATTTTGGCGCGTTGTTGGCGACAATCGATGAGATGACGCGAGCATTTGCCACCGGCGCGATCAACTCGGATGACTTCTTGTCTTATGCGTTTACGCTGCAAGGGTGGCGGGGAACGCAATTGCCCGTTCTCGCGCAATTGACGAAGCGCAAGAACGACGCCGTGTTTCGCGAAGCACCCGGCCTGAAAGAACTGGCGGACCGTCTGCGCGAGCGCATCTTGGAAATCGAGTTGAAGCGCGGAGACATGGCCACGCCCGCATCGCTGCCCACGCGGTTTCTGAGTTCCATCAGTGGTGCGAAGAACGCCCTGCGCGTACTTGAAACACTCGGCAGCGGCGCGCTTACCCGTGGCTATATGTTCGACAATGAAAGCCGCGAGTGTGTATCCAGCCACTTGTTGCGGGTGTCTCATCCTTCCGAAGACGACACGCCGGAGTCCTTCGCAAAACTCGCCCATGAGATGGGATTCAAGCCTAAACGCCTCATCGAGATGGCCGTGTATGCCGCGCAATGGGCGCGCTTCGTGGAGCATGCGCTTGCCATGCCCGGCATGGAAGAAGCTGTCTGGTGGGTGTACGCGCACACGAAAGGAAATGATTGGTCCGTGGCCGAGGAGATCCGGAAGTCGTGGGCCGCC
>JBAZRU010000443.1:0-6211 GCA_041662805.1 Candidatus Hydrogenedentales bacterium
GGAGTCGGTCAGCAACGAGACTTGGCCAAGGCGGTCGTTGACGCCGGAAATGACAAGGTCTTCGCCCACGACAATGCCGAACCGTTGTTCCAACCAGGTGAGCACCTGTTTTCGAACCGAGGCAGCACCCACGATGACTTGGGGATCCAACATGAGGAGCAAGCGCCCCCCGCCACTGATGTAAGCGTCCAGCGCCTGCAATTCCGATGCGGACAAGTCTCCGCCTACCCCGTCTCCGATACCATTCAGCACAAGCGCGGAATAATCGCCGGAAATGCCTTGACCGCTCACGCGAATGGCCGTCGTCTCCGCGAGATAGCCTTCCGAATCGAGCAAGGCTTTGAAGTATGCCCCTTCGGGGGAGGACGGCTCGGTCTCGCCGTGGCCCGTCAGGAAGCCGACTTTGGGATCCGAATTGCGCAGCACGTTGATGAGCGCATTCGTGAAATCGCTCTCTTCCAGCGTGGGATTCGGCGCCTTCAATCCGATGGTCTTCTTGCGTGTGCCGCACATTACGACCACCGTGCCGTTGGGATCGTGATACGTAAGGTTCATGGCCTTGAGCCGGGCAAATTCCTGCTGGGGATCGAAGAACTCAACCTTGAGGTGGCTGGTCAGACTCCTGCACCGATCCAGAAAACGCTGGGTCTTTTCGCGGGCGAGGTCGATGTCCCGGATGCCCGTCTTTGTGAACAATCCGAGCACGGTCACGTCTTGCGTGAGTCCCTGCAAGACTTGAACGGTCTGGGGGGCCAACTCCCGGCGCCCTTCGCGCGTGAGATCCCAGGTGCGGTCCCAGCGATTCGCGAAGGCGTACAGCACGAGGCAGATTGCAAAGAACACGACTGACGCGATGATGCTGTTCAGGGCCTGGAGATTCTTGCGCTTCTGCGCAACACCGGCCATCGCCACCAAGCTCAGAATGACCCAGAGGATAGCGCCCACCGCGGCAACGGCCAAGGGGAGCATCACCCGAGTGGCAAACAGGTCTTGTTGCAGAACGAGCACGTTCAGGCCGAACGCGAGGCTGAGAATCGCGACGGTTGCGACAAGTATGCGAGCTATTCGCATGCCTATGCCCTCCACCGTCGCGCTTCGAGCGAGCGAAACGTCAGGAACAGGAAGAAGGCGGAGAATAGCAGGTAATAGGCGACGTCTTTGGGTTGAAGAACGCCTTGCGCCATCTCCTGGGCGTGCGCATCAAGCGGAAGCTGCACGACAATCTGCCGGAAGACGTGGTAGATGAAGTTCATTGCGAGCTGGACGCCCTGCCCCCAGTTCGCGGGAACGGCGATCTCCACGGGGAGGTCGGAGCCGTACGTGCCGAGAATATACGACACGAACCACAGGCCGAACGTGAGGGTGCCCGCGGTAATTTGGTTCCCGGTAACTGACGATACGAACAGGCCCAGACTCATAAAGGCCGCGCTCATGAGGAAGACCGTCAGAAGTCCGAACGCGAGGACAATGGGTTCGACCTCGGTGTGGCGCCCAAGCAACGCCATGTGCACGCCGACGACCAGCATCAGGATGAGGACGATCCCGAGCGAGGCAAGGTATTTGCCGAAGATGATCTCGCGGTCGCGAAGCGGATGCGTCAAGAGGAGTTCGAGAGTCCCGCGATTCCGTTCCTCGGCCAGCAGACGCATAGTAATGAGCGGGCCGATAAACAGAATCAATTGGCCGCAAAATACCAGAAACGGGCTCAGCATCATCTCTTCGAAATTGGGGATGCCCTCATAGCCGTACGAACTCGGCGATTGGGTGATGCGGCAAAACATGATGAAGGTGCCCGCGAACCCCGCCCCGGAAATGGCCGCGAAAGTCCCGACCACCACGTAGCCCACCGGTGTCACGAAGAAACTGGTGAATTCGCGTTTGCAGACCGCCCACGTGTTTCTCATGCGGCGCCCTCGTCGCGGGCGATTACGTCCACGAAAACGTCTTCCAAGGTCTTGCCGCCTTTACCGCCTACCAAGTGCTTCATGGTGTCCTGGGCAACAATCCGTCCCTTATTAATAATGAGGACACGCTCGCAGAGCATCGAAACTTCCGGAAGGATGTGCGTGCTGAGGAGAACGGTGTGTTCCTCGGCCAAGTCTTTGATCATGTGACGAATCTCGACAATCTGGCGGGGGTCAAGGCCGACGGTCGGCTCGTCCAGAATCAGCACGGGCGGGTTCCCCACCAGCGCCTGCGCCAAGCCGACACGTTGCCGGTATCCCTTCGACAGGTTTCGGATAATGCGCTTGCCCATGTCGGTCAACCCGCACCGTTCCTTCACGCGGTCCACTTCCACACGGCGTTCGCGCCGAGGGACATTCTTAATCTCCGCCACGTAGTTGAGGAACGAGTCGACGAACATCTCCCCATAAAGCGGGACGCTCTCGGGCATGTAGCCCACGCGCCGCTTCACCTCGATGGGATCGTCGTCGATGTAGAATCCGGCAATCCGCGCCGTGCCGCTTGTGGCCGGCGTGTAGCCCGTTAGGACGCGCATGGTCGTGCTTTTCCCGGCCCCGTTGGGACCGAGAAAACCAATGATTTCGCCTTGCTCCACTTCAAAAGAGACATCGCGGATAGCGGCGATGGAACCGTAGAGCTTGGTAAGGCCTTTTGCTTCGATCATCGTATTGCCCATTGAGTACATAGCCTACTTAAACCGAGGTAGGATACGCAAGAAGAATGGATCAGTTGACAGAATGGGGTGTGCCTTTCCACAAGGAGGCATATTTTGCCTGCCTGGCTTGGCATATTAGTTGACAATGAATGAGACGTTTTCGTTGCTCGTCTGTATAATCGACTGAAGTTTAACCAGTTACGCTCGGGTTACCCCGCGCAGCCTAGGTACCGGCGAAGTTGGCACGAAGTGTGCTTCCTTTTGGAAACGTCAAGACCGTTAGGCGGCGCAAAGAAGGGTTCCATCAGATGAAAGTTCAGTGTTGTGTATGCCACAAGTCTCGGATCGGCGGAGTCTGGGTTGCAACGAACCCCTCCCATGATACCGATGAATCGATAAGCCACGGCTATTGCCCCAGTTGCGCCGAGGCCGCGTTTGCCGAGTTGCGCGCGGCACAGAAACCCGGGCGCCGCAAGAAGTCCAAAGACGCTGCATAACTGAACGTTTGTACCTCCCACGCGCGGAGCAAGGCCCTCAGAGACCTTGCTCCGTGCGTTTTCTTTTTTGGAGAAGAATTCGCATAATATCCTTTGCTTGACCTTCAATATCTGATAAGCTGTGTCCGGGGAGAAGGCCTACTTACTGAAGTGGGTCGTGACGGAGCCGTAAAAGATGCCTTGAAGAACACAGGGGGCTTAATGGCGATCGCTCTCAAACGAGAAAACACCTCACCGTCCGGTATTCCCCGCTGGGTCTATGGCATGATGCTCCTGGGGGCATTCCTGGAGATTGTCCGCTGGGTCGTGTTCGACGGCAAAGCGACCTTCCCCGAAGCCGACGTGCTTGTCGGCATGCTGGCGCGGGTGTTCTTCTGTGCCGCAGTGGTACTCGCCGTCAATTCGGTGGCCCGTGGTCAATCGCTTCGGATCACCCTCACGATTGGGGTCAGTGCCATCGTGCTCGGGTGGTGTCTCCAGGAATTGGGACGCATTGACGGACTCGCCCACTGGTACACGACCGTGGAAGGCGAGGAGCTTCGCACAATTCTATCCCGAGTGCTGTCGTTGGCGGGCTATCTTTGCGCCTTCGTGGGCGTCTTCTATGTATTCCAGGAGTTGTACCTGGCGCGACGGGCCGAGGAAACACGCAGCGAGGATCTTATTCGGGAGGCGCAGGAACGCCGCGAGATTCTACAAGAGGTGACAACGCGCGAGCGCATGCTGGCGCAAGCCGAACGGTTGGCCAGAATCGGTAGTTGGGAGTGGAGCCGGGCAAAAGGAACGATAGCGCTGTCGGAAGAAATGTCGCACTTGCTGGGCGCGGATCCCACGGAGAACGAAGTGCCCGTGGAGACGATTCTGGAGCGCTTGGATGATGCGGATTTCGCGCAGATAGAAGAGCAAATCTCCAAAGCACAAAGCGGCAGCCAATTCATCGAGTGGACTTTCCGGGTGCGTCACTCCAGCGGTGCCGAACGCATCTTGCGCTGCAACGCCTGTGTCATGTTCGACGACGATCCGGACGTGCCGGCCCGTCTAGTCGGAATGGCGCAAGACATTACCGAATTGCGGCGAGCCGAACATTCCCTGCGCGAGAATGAGCGCTTTCTGCAGGACATATTTGAGAGCATTTTGGACGGCATCAGCATCCTCGATTCGGACCTACGAATCGTGCGGGTGAATTCGGCGATGGAACGCTGGTATGCCCATGCAATGCCCTTGCAGGGCAAGAAGTGCTTCCAGGTGTATCACGGCCGCGATGTCCCGTGCGAGCGATGCCCGAGCATTCATACGCTGGCAACGGGTGAACCCCAATGCGAGACGCTGGCGCGGTGGACGCCGGAAGGCGATTCCCAGGAGTGGCATGACCTGTACACATTTCCGATACGCGATTCGGAGACCGGAGAGATTCGAGGCGTCATCGAGTACATCCGCGACGTAACCGACCGGATGCGCGCGGAAGAAGACCGGCGGTCGCTCGAGACGCAACTGCAACACACCCAGAAACTCGAGAGCCTGGGCGTCTTGGCGGGCGGGATTGCCCACGATTTCAATAACCTGCTTCAAGGAGTCTTGGGCGGTGTGAGCCTGGCCTTGCTCGAAGCGCCCGCGGATTCTCCGCTACGGGGCAATCTGGAGACCATTTCGCAAGCGGCGCGGCGCGCGGCGGATCTCGTCGGGCAGATGCTGACGTATTCGGGGAGAGGCCATTTCTCCAAGCAATTCATTGCCCTGTGCCCCGTGGTGAAGGAGATGCTCAAGCTCATCGAGAGCTGCATTTCCAAGAAGACGCGGCTGGAGTACCGCTGCCAAGACAATCTTCCCACCGTGGAGGCGGATGTCACGCAATTGCGCCAGATCGTCATGAATCTGGTCACCAATGCGTCCGAGTCGCTCGAAGAGAAAGAGGGCGTTGTCTCCATCGCGATCGAGAAACGCTACTGCGATTCCGCGTTCTTGCGCGATTGCATGATTGGCGAGGCCTTGCAGGCCGATGACTATGTTTGCCTCCGGGTGACGGACACGGGATGCGGCATGGATAGCGAGACCCTGGCAAAGGCCTTCGACCCGTTCTATACAACCAAGTTCGCGGGACGCGGCCTTGGGCTGGCGGTCGTGCTGGGAATCGTACGTGGCCATAACGGGGGGCTTCACGTCGAGACTTCCGAGGGGAAAGGGTCAACGTTCACGGTCCTATTCCCGTGTGTAGATCAAAGCGCCCGCGAATTGACCGACGAAGCACCTTCCGCCGCAATCGAGCGCGCATCGGGCACCGTGCTTCTGGTAGACGACGAGCCGGTCGTTCGGGAGATTGCCAAGCGTGCCCTCGAACGCGTCGGTTACCGTGTGTATTGTGCGGAAGACGGCGAGGCCGGCCTTACCCTCTTCGAACGGCACGCGGACGAAATCGACGCGGTGGTCCTCGACATGAGCATGCCGCAAATGGACGGCCGGCAGGCCTACATGGCGATCCGCTCGCGCTATCCCAATGTCCCGATCATCCTCTCCAGCGGCTACAGCAAGGACGATGTCATGGAGGACTTTGGCGCCGACACCCTGCTGTCGTTCTTGCAGAAGCCGTACCTGGCGGAACGGCTGGTCGAACGCGTCACGCGATGCCTAAGCTGATTTGTTCGCATGGGATAAGAGTGCTACCATCCCGCAGGCCGGAAGCGCGCCCTCGTAGCGTCCAGGGAGAATAGAACATGTGGCAATACTACGCCTTTATGGCTTTGCTGATCGTGACCTTGGTGTTGTGGGCGATCATTGCGCTTCGCGATGACGGAGTCGACGAGAAAGAGCCCGCGGTCAAGGCCGTCGAGAAGACCGAAGAGAAACCTACCTAACGTTTGTCTGATGACTACCCCGCGGGTCATTCTGAGCGGGGCGAAGAATGACAAGATAAGTATGCATGGGGTTTGCGGCACGTCGTTGCTGCCGAGCTGGCTTCTCAACTCCTAAGCGCCTTACCGACACATCCGTTACTTGTCTTCCTTGCTTCCTGGAAACCCCAGAGAGCGCAGAAATCCGTCGATGTCGATATCCGATGCCTCGCCGCTCTGTTCGGGGTGGAACCGCAGGGGGCCTCGGA